>JBLINZ010000028.1:0-25885 GCA_047639375.1 Mariniblastus sp.
AAAGGATGAAAATTCCATGGATCTCATCGTCGGGTGGTGTCGCTTTCGCTCAAGCCCCGTCTGCCGCCTGCGATCTTTTCAGGATCGATGGTCGCCTTTCGCTCCGCCGAAAGACAATCAAACGACATTGTCTCTCGCCGGTACAGATAACTTGACTGCTGGTGACCGATCGGCGTTGCAGCTTGACTGATCCCTACCGATCAGCCCTGCAACTCGATTGATCCCGACTGACCCGCCCTGCAACTCGATCTTTCGCCTCGCATTTTGGATCAATAAGCCCTCACTTCGTTGGGTTTTCTTTTTCGCAATCGCTGGCGGGCTTGTTGATTGAGTGGGGCGTGGAGCGTATGGCACAGGGTAAAGCGGACGGGCCGTTTGCTCGTCACGTTCGCGAAATGACTGGCTGGGCGCCCGTCTTCCCCGCAAGCGACCATCGGCTGACGTCGCGCGGCCGGAAACTCACCGAAATCCTCGTGATGATAACCCCTGTCAGGAGAATTGGACTCCGTTAGAATTAGATTTTTGAGACGATTACCGATTCATCTCGCCGACGGATTCCCCTTTTTCTCAAATGGTTGCTCGCGTGACAAACACCACAATTCCATCAGAAAATCTGAACTCATCCACCGTGAAAAATAACGCTTCGCTTTGGCAAATTGACATTTCTCCGGTCGACGGTCAACCTGACCGGCTGGCCAACGAAGTCCTTGACAATGCTTCGGATCTTCGCGTCGACTCCTCACTCGCCGTCGACGCCGTGCGGGGGTTTCTAATCCAAGGCGACCTCAACGAGGCGCAAATCCGCGAGTTGACTACAAATTTGTTGGTCGAGCCGGTCGTGGAACGCTGTGTTTTCGCTCAAGTCGGATCGGATTCACTGGGCGTCGCCCCGGCTCAAAAGCCAAACCTGATCTACGTTTTGCCACTTCCGGGGGTCACAGACCCGCAAGCCGAAAGTGCCCTGATGGCGATCAAGCAACTCGGCTATCCCGTCGACGCGGTCCGGACCTTTAAGAAATTCTGGGTCTCTAAACTATCCGATTCCGACCAGGCGATGCTTTACAGCAAAATCCTCTGCAACGATTCGATTGAGATGATCGTCGATGGGAAACTTGAGCTGGACGAGTTACAGCTGGGCAAGACTTATAAGTTTTCCAAGCGAATGATTCCACTGCAGGGTCTTTCCGATGAAGCGTTGATGAAGATCAGCCAAGATTGGACGTTGAGTTTATCGCTGGTTGAAATGCACACTATTCGCAAGCATTTCAAGTCGCTTGACCGCGAACCTTCGGATATTGAATTGGAGTCTATCGCTCAAACGTGGAGCGAGCACTGCAGCCACAAAACACTGGCCGGCCGAATCTCTTACCGGGATGAAAACGGCGAACGCACGTTCGACAACATGCTCAAAGAAACCATCTTCTCAGCCACGATGCAGATTCGAGAAGATCTCGGTGACGACGATTGGTGTGTCAGCGTATTCAAAGACAATGCCGGGATTGTTCGTTTCGATGAAGAGCACAATGTGGCCTTCAAAGTGGAAACGCACAATCGGCCCTCGGCCCTCGAGCCTTACGGTGGAGCCAATACTGGAATCGGTGGCGTGATTCGTGACACGCTGGGTACTGGGATGGGCGCCAAACCGGTTTGCAACACCGACGTGTTCTGTTTCGCCTCACCCGATACGCCGTTTGAAGAGTTGCCGCCGGGTGTCATGCATCCGCGCAGGATCATGAAAGGTGTTGTCTCAGGCGTTCGCGATTACGGCAACCGAATGGGAATTCCAACGGTCAATGGAGCCGTGTACTTTGACGATCGATACGTCGGCAATCCATTAGTGTTCTGCGGAAACGTCGGAGTCCTGCCGCGTGAGATGTCGTTCAAGGAAGTCAAACCGAATGATTTGATCGTTTCGATCGGTGGCAAAACGGGACGAGACGGAATTCACGGAGCGACGTTTAGTTCGGCTGAGCTCACGGAGTCCAGCGACATTACGTCCGGCGGTGCGGTTCAAATTGGAAACGCAATCACCGAAAAAATGCTGATGGATGTGATGCTGGCCGCTCGCGATCTAGGACTCTATTCCGCTGTCACCGACTGTGGAGCCGGGGGATACTCGAGTGCCGTCGGTGAGATGGGTGAGGAGCTGGGTGCTGAGGTTTGGCTCGACAAAGTCCCCCTCAAGTACGACGGCTTAACCTATACCGAGATCTGGATTTCCGAAGCCCAGGAGCGGATGGTGTTTTCGGTCCCGGAATCCAATTGGAAAGAATTCGAAGCCCTTTGTGCATCTGAATCGGTCGAAGCAACGGTGATCGGTCGATTCAAACCGACGGGTCAATTGGTGCTTAAATACGGCGAAGAAGTCGTGGGCGACGTGTCGATGGCGATGCTGCACGGCGGTCGGCCACCGATCGTCCGAGAAGCCCATTACGCTCCGCGAGCGGCACAGGCTCTTTCGGCCGTGCCTGGCAAATCGACGGAGGGTTGGACCGAGGATCTTTGCAAGATATTGGCCTCTCCCAACGTTGCGAGCAAGCATTGGATCATTCGACAGTATGACCACGAAGTCCAAGGCGGGAGCGTGATCAAGCCGTTGGTGGGCGTGCTGAATGACGGACCGGGTGACGCCGCCGTGGTGAGGCCGGTCCTCAACTCACGACGTGGATTGGCCATTTCATGTGGCATGAATCCGATGTACGGCGAGATCGATACGTATCATATGGCGACGAGTGCGATCGACGAAGCGGTTCGGAATTGTGTTTCTGTGGGAGCTGATCCAACGCGAATCGCGATCCTTGATAACTTTTGTTGGGGCTACACTGACCGCCCGGAAACACTGGGCTCTTTGGTGCGGGCCGCGGTCGCTTGCCAGGACTTGTCGGTCGTGCTGCAGACGCCCTTCATCAGCGGCAAGGATAGTCTGCACAACGAGTTTAGCTACACCGACGATTCCGGGGATCGACAGACCATTTCGATTCCAGCCACGCTCCTCATCAGTGCACTCGGCCAGGTTCCCGACGTGGCGACCTGTGTCACCATGGATTTGAAAAAGGCCGGTAACCAGCTCTTTCAAATCGGCGTAACGGGTGACCATTTTGGCGGCTCGCATTGGGCGATGGTCAACGATTTGACCGGCGGGAATGTCCCGACGGTTGACCCTGAACGAGCCAAGACTACGTTTGCAGCCTTGCATCAGGCGATCAGTGGCGGCCTTGTCCGCAGTTGCCATGACTTGAGTGAAGGTGGACTTGCCGTCGCGATCGCCGAGATGGCGTTTGCCGGTGGCTTGGGTGCCGAGGTCTCGACTGATGAAGTCGGGATCGAAATGCCTGAGGTTGCCCCGGACGCAGAAGTCAGTATCGACTACGCCGCAGCGGCTTTGCTGTTCTCCGAGTCCAACACCCGATTTGTGGTTGAGATTGAAACGGACAAAGTCGATCAGTTCATCGTGACGATGGGCGAAATTGATGTCCAGCGGATTGGGCAGGTCATCGAGGAGCCGAAACTCACGATCGAAATGGCCCATAACGTGATCATTGAAAGTGACCTTGCTCGGCTCAAGTTGGCTTGGCAGGGAACCCTTGATTGGGCGTAGTTTTAAGAATCCTATCTCGTTCAAAAACGTTTGAGTTCAATAAATTTTAGCCTCCCTTGAATACCATGTCGAAACCTAAAGTTCTGATTCTTCGTGCCCCTGGAACCAACTGTGACCAGGAAACCGCCTACGCGTTCGAGCTGGCCGGTGGAGTATGCGGATTTGCCCACATCAATCAATTGATTGAATCTCCCCAACTGGTCAATGATTACCAAATCCTTTGTTTGCCCGGCGGTTTCAGTTACGGTGACGACATTGCCGCGGGGCGCATTTTGGCTAGTCTGATGCAATCAAAATTGTCCGATGTGCTGGCCAAATTTCATGCTGATGGGAAATTGATTTTGGGCGTTTGCAACGGGTTTCAGATTCTGATCAAGTCAGGATTCCTTTTGCCGCCAGACGATCTAGGACTTCCGGCGACGTTGACGTGGAACGACAGTGGGCGATTCATTGATTGTTGGGTGAATCTAAAAACCAACAACGAGAAATGCGTGTTCCTCAAAGACGTTGAGCAGATGTATTTGCCGATCGCCCACGCGGAAGGAAAATTCGTGCCGCGAAACGAGGCCGTGTTGGAATCACTTCAATCGAAGAATCAGCTGGCGTTGACTTATTGTGCCCCCAACGGCGATGGAAACGCAGCGGACTTTAATCCCAACGGATCGACGGCCCATGTGGCAGGGCTGTGTGATGAAACCGGACGTATTTTTGGCTTGATGCCGCATCCAGAGCGTCACATCGATCCGACGCATCATCCTCGTTGGACGCGAGAAGGTGTCAAGGAACAGGGCGATGGCTTGGCGGTGTTTACCAACGCGATTGAATTCTTTAAATAACCGAATGTCGCTTGGGCTCGTTTGCCGAGCGAAATTCGGTGTCGCATTCAGACGGATTGCGTGGCCATTGTGCGTGTCCTCGGTCTGGCGATTGTGCCCAATCTACGGTTATAGTTCGGCCACAATCTGATCAAGGTGAAAAGCCATCCAATCGATCTGGGTATAGACTGCATGCCCGCAAAATGCTGTGGCGCTTGGGTCGACTTGGGCATAATCAACCAAGAGCGTCTTCCCTTGGTCGGCCACGCGGAGGGCTTGCTTCAAACGCCAGAGATGTTTGCTTTGTCGCTCGGTCGCCTCAACACATCGCTTCAAAAGGCGATTGGCTTTCCAAGCATCCCAACTCCAAACCGCCGGCGGCAAGTCGGAGCAGGCAATGAACGTTTGTTGGACAAAATCGCCATATCCGCCGGTGAGAGCTTCACGAAACTGCCGTGGTGAGTTTGGCCAGACACTTCGATAGGGCGGCGGAGGGGTGCCCCCTGCCGTGAACGGATGATGATTGACGAAGTGCAGCAATCCTGAGTACGCAGTCGCGTCCCAGCCGTACCGAATGGGCGTCCCAAACGTCACGATCTTCAAGTTTTGAAGCATCGGTCTCTGGTGGTTGCACTCCGCGAGTCTGGCACTTAGCCGCTCCCAGGCCTCCAAGTCGATCCGCTGAGTGGAACGATTAAAGTGCAACGTGGCATCAAAAAACGTTTTCAACAACTCGGGATTGCGATTCCGAGACGTGCCCAACAGTTGGGTGGCGAGGGCAAATGCATTGCCCGCGTGACTGTGCCCCCAAAGTAGCACTGACTCGCCATTGGCTTCGCAGTCCAACAACCGATGGGCTAATCTCACAGCCGCATTCGCTCGACCAAGATGATGGTTCTCACTGGTCCATTCAAACCGCTCGACTTGGATGGCTGTCGGGTGGTCTAGTTGGTTCAACGAGTCGGCCAAGACCTCGGCAAATGCCTTCGAATAGTTGCCTCGGTCACCCGTCAGCGAGTCAACGACCGACTTGTGCAGCCGTTTTAGTGAACGGGCCACTTCGGGCATTACCCGGGCCCAATGGCTTAACCAACCCAGTGCATCCGTCCCTGCTATTGTTCCATGGACAAGTATGATTCTCGAAACGCCAGATTTTCGAAAATGAATCGAGGCCCGTTCTAGGGATTGAGAAAAAAGTTCTGAGCCAGGCAGTTTCAAATCGCCAGGAAATACTTGCTGGTACGAACTTGGGTCGGGAACGTTGGCGTAGTTTTGGTGATGGAACGTTTGAGGTTTAAGCATTTGAATGCTCGTGTTGGGTAGCTCGCAAGTTTTAGTGGAACTACGCGGCTTGAATTGTCTGCTTTTTGAGCCAGCCGATTGGTGAACTCGACCTGAGCAATGTGGCAAAGGATGAATCAGCGATCGCCGCTAGGGTTAGGGCCGAGGTTTCCCGGTGGCTAATCGTTTGCGGAATTGAGGTTTGGCTGCGTTGGGTTTTGATTGTTTTTCAACGCTGCCCTTGAGTTGATCCCTTAGTTGACTTTCTTAAACATCGTGACAGCCATTGGCGGGATCGTGATGCTGATTGAATTTGGCCGACTTTGGGCTTCGATTTTCTCTGAAATCAAACCAATTCCGTTGCCCAAGTTGGTGCCGCCATAATACTCGGAATCGCTGTTGAAAATCTCTTGATAGCTGCCTGCTTCGGGCACGCCCAAGCGATAGTCGTTGTGAACTGCGGGTGTAAAATTACAGCAGACCAAGATGAAATCATCTGGATCTTTGGCTCGTCGAATGTAGCCCAGCACGCTCGCGTCTCGGTTGTTGGCGTCAATCCACTCAAAACCCTCGTCGGCGAAATCGACTTCGTACAACGCCGGTTCCGCTTGGTAAATTCGGTTCAAGTCTCCGACCATTTTTTGCATGCCCTGATGGGAATCCCATTGGAGGAGATCCCACTGCAATTCGGAGTTACAGTTCCATTCGTTCCATTGGCCAAATTCACAGCCCATGAAAACCAGTTTTTTACCGGGGTGGGTCCAGAGGTAGCCATAAAGCAATCGCAGGTTGGCAAATTTCTGCCAAAGGTCACCCGGCATTTGCTCAAGCAGCGATCCTTTGCCATGCACGATTTCGTCATGCGAAAACGGCAACATGAAATTTTCCGTGAACGCGTAGATCAAACTAAACGTCAGCTCGTCGTGGTGGTACTTTCGATGGATCGGATCTTTTTGGAAATAACGCAGCGTGTCGTTCATCCAACCCATGTTCCACTTGATGTTGAATCCGAGCCCGCCGTCTTTGACGGGGCGAGAGACGCCTTCCCAAGCTGTGGATTCTTCCGCCAGTGTCATCACGCCTGAGTATTTTTCATGGACCCGCTCGTTCATTTCTTTGAGAAACTCGATCGCGCCAAGATTCTCACGGCCGCCATATTTATTTGGAATCCATTGTCCTTCTTTACGGCTGTAGTCCAAATAAAGCATTGAG
The DNA here is from genome assembly GCA_047639375.1 of Mariniblastus sp. Classification (GTDB taxonomy): domain Bacteria; phylum Planctomycetota; class Planctomycetia; order Pirellulales; family Pirellulaceae; genus Mariniblastus. The sequence continues at coordinate 6,907 of JBLINZ010000028.1, forward strand.
GCGACGGCGTCGACGCGGAGTCCGTCGATGTGGTATTTTTCCAACCAGAACATCGCATTTGAAACCAAAAAGTTTCGAACTTCGTTGCGATCGTAGTTGAAAATCAGCGTGTCCCAGTCCGGATGCTCGCCTTGGCGAGGATCGGAGTGCTCGTAGAGGGCGGTGCCGTCGAATTTCGCCAGCCCGTGGGCGTCTTTGGGGAAGTGGGCCGGGACCCAATCGATGATCACGCCAATTCCGTGCTGGTGGCAATAATCGACGAAGTACATGAAGTCTTCGGGCGTGCCGTAGCGGCTGGTGCAGGCGAAATAGCCGACCGTCTGGTATCCCCAGCTTCCGGTGTAGGGATGCTCGGTGACCGGCATGAGTTCAATATGAGTGAAATTGAACTGGGTGCAGTAGTCGACCAATTGATGTGCGATCTCGCGATAATTCATCCAGCCGTTTTCACGGGAGTCGTCTTGACGCCAACTCCCAAGATGCATTTCGTATACGGAAACTGGCTGTTCAAGCGGGTCTTGGCTTTCGCGTTGAGTCATCCATGCCGTATCGCCCCATTCATAACCATCCAGTTCAGCGACCACGGAGGCCGTCCGTGGAGGGAGCTCGGCATAAAAACCAAACGGATCGGCTTTGTCAATTTGCTGATCGTAGAAGTCGACCACTCGGAATTTATAGGCATCACCAACGGAGACATCGGGCAAGAACAACTCCCAGATTCCACTCGACGCCAGTTTAGTCATTTGATGACGTTGCCCTTTCCACTGGTTGAAGTCACCAACGACACAGATGGATTTTGCATTGGGAGCCCAGACTGCAAAATTGACGCCATGCACGCCGTTGACTTCTCGCACGTGGGCGCCGAGTTTTTCGTGGATTTCAGAATGATTGCCTTCATTGAACAAATGAAGATCGAGCTCACCCATCATTGGCGGAAAGGCGTACGGATCATGTGCCGTCATCGTTGTGTCACCTTGGACGTATTTAAACTTGTACTTCCCCAAGCCAGTTTCGAATCGCTCGGCGTCACAAACGACTTCGAAAATTCCGCCGGCGTGGATACGCCGCATGGGCAACTCATGCCGTCCACCGGAACTCACAATCGTAGCTGTTTCCGCGTCGGGTAAAAATGCACGCACCATCACGTCGCCGGGGCGATTGGCGATGGTTTGAGGACCAAGCGATTCCTGGGGGCGATCGTCTTGACACAAAACCAACTTCTCGAACGACTGGCCATCCTTGAGAACAGCTAGTGACTTCCATGCGTTCATTTGTACAGCTTTAGATTATGTTGGATTTGCGGAGCCGTCCACCGATCCAAGGTTTTTGTTGTAAGTTAAAATGGATTCGACATTGCGTCGAGTGAATGTGAGTTTTTCACAGGGTTTGACCAAGCCATTGGCTAGCTCAATGCGTAACCAAACGCTTTACCTTGTCCTATCGGCTTTACCTTATCGGACAATAAGTTTGAAACGCGTGAGACTTGCTCGATAGTATTTTCAAACGTTTTCCGGGATTTTTCGAGGTTGAGAGTCAAGTGGTTGCCCCGTCCAACGGATTCCCTGATCGGATTTCGATTGCACGTCGCAAGCACGCTAAAGTCAGGCCCTGAAGACTGGGTTGAGTTTGATCGCCCGGGCGAAGTGGCGAATTCTTCGGTTTTATCGAGACTTTTGGGGCGAAAGCCCGGCTGAGAATTCCTGCAGCTCGAGTGGCGGGCATTGAAATTGCTGATTGGAGTTGGGACATTAGTCGGAGCGCCGATAAGGACCGGGACTCCGTGACTGGCTATCCCGAGAGAATTTTCCAGTAGCTCTTCAGGCAAGGCCTCGGCACCCAGCAACCTCGCTTCGTCGACTTCATTGACGACTTGGGTTCGAACGTGAGGCGGATCAAATTGCCAGACGCGGCAATTGATGTTGTGGATTTTCATGGCTTGATCGATTCGTTTCCACAGATCGTGGTTTTTAATCAAGGCCATCTGTCCGAATCGTTCCCAATGCCAGTCATTTTGACGCCACAGCGTCAGCCCGCGTCGAATTCCGCGGCCGACGTATTTGCTCGATGTAATGAGCGTCACATTCGAGCGCTGCTCAAGCGCTTCTAATCCACGGACGACAGCCAATAGCTGTAGCCGCTCCCCTTTGATCCCCGGTTCGTCGTCAGCCTCTTCGATCCGGTAAGACGTTCCGATTTGTTCCAAAACAAAGCGCCATCGACCACGGCCAGTCGACGATTCATCATTGTTTTTGGCTTCGGTAAAAAGCAAGTAGTGGGGAGCGGTCGGTTTCATTTGACAAACACCTGATGAATGAAGTTCAGGCGACTGGAGCACAGCCCATGCTTGTGCTTCTACCAGTCGAAAGGTTATGTGCGACCTTCCATTGTCGTTCAGTTTGCCATCCCATGGCGGCGATCGGTTCATGTACGCGGGATACAAGAAAATGATCACCACAAATTCAAGGTCGTGTGCGTCGACCGGGAACTTGATACGGGAGTCTATCGGCAGGCTTTGCCTGAGAAGAAAAGTCTATTTGTAAGAAAATGTTAGGCTGACCAGAAAGGTCAATCGTACGACCGGAACATCCGTCAGGATGGTCAAATCCTCGCGCGGGCTTGCGGAACCCGTTGGGCGCAAAAGTGGGATTGGACTGCAGCGGTTCCAGCCGGTTTATTGCCCAGCAAAACGCGTCTGAGAAATTCTAAGCTGACGCTCACGACAGGCTAGAAGCTTATCCCTGGTCTGACTCCGAATTGGGGGAGAGGAGGCTGACCATGGTGGGAGCGGAAAGCGGTTGATGTTTTTCGATTAGCCGAAAACTACTTCCGCAAACACTCTCGTCAGGTCAGCCTATCCCGCGTTCGCTAAATCGTCTCAGTCACTTTTGCGGGGCGGGAGTCGCGGCTCCTGATTTTGCTCGAGCGATCGTGAAATCGACCAGTTTCTGACAGGTGAAAAATCCCCTGAAGTAATTGTGGCCTTGGCCCTTTTCAACTACTAATTCAACCGAGTCTCCTGCGCCTGATTTTTGATAGACTTCTAAGAGGGTTTGCGAGTTTTCTCGCAGCGGAACGACTTTGTCGATGTCGCCGTGAATGATGAACACGGGCACGCGAGCGTTTGCCAAGACGTCAATTTTGGCGATTGGATTGTGTTGATCCAGCGAGTCTGCCAATTCGCTTTCTGTCAGGCCATAGGCGGGAGCGGCCCGTTTGAGGTTGGGGTAGGTTGTAAGATCAAACACGGGATAGATGCCTGCCAGTCCGGAGACTTTTTCTGGATTCCGGATCGCCCAGCTACTGGCCCACAGCCCCCCTCGGCTTCGTCCCAGCAGACACGGTTTCTTAGCGAATCCACGGTTTTCGGTAAGTTCTTGATAGAGTGCGTCAAAATGCCTTTGGCCGGCTGGGCTACCGTTGGATTCGCCCACGTCGATTCCAGCGACAGCAATTCCAGCCTCGATAAATTGCTGATGCATCCATTTTTCGTGCTTGTCTGGGTAACCTGGCAACGTCGGTGAATACAAAACCCAAGCCTGAGGCGTCTCGGGTTGGACATTGGGATTCGGCTGTTTGCCGTTGGGCCAGAAGATAAACGCCGTCTGGCCGTTGAGTAAAAACGATTCGCCCGGAAGGATCAAGTTCTTGAGCGGTTTCGATTCGGGCGTATTGGCTTCTTGAGCTCGACAATCTTTCGATCCAGGAAGCAGCATCAGCGATAGGACAAGTCCAAACATCAAACAGAAAACACGCAATTGATTTAGCATGACTCACACGGCTCCATGAGAAAGTAGACTTTCGATTTTTCATGATATCATAATTGAATTGCCATGTTTTCAAGGGAATGGACCAAGCGACGGGTCCTGCAGGATTTACCACTCGTCAAGACTTGTCGCGTCGTGAAGTATCTTGGCGGCCAAGCAGCGGGTCTGAGTTGGAAACAGCGAGGCTGACTTACTATTCATGTCCGGCAAATCGTGGCATAATTTCGGCATGAACGGACACCCACCAATAGCTCTCAATCCCACCGATTTGCTTCGCCCCCGACGAAAAGTAACCGGCATGTCGGCGATTTTGCTTCCCTTTTCCAGCGATCATACGGTTGACTGGGAAAGTCTCACAATGCACGTGCGGCGAACCCGAGAGGCCGGTTTGGTCCCCGCGATCAATATGGATACGGGATATGCTAATTTGATCGACGAGGACACTCGCCAAAAGGTGATGGCTGCGACCCGTGATGAAATGGCAGGTGGAGAGTTCGTTTCGGGGGCATTCGTGGCGGATTCACCCGGGTCGGAATTTGATTTTGACGCTTATGCTCGACAGTTAGAGTCGATCCATGAGTTCGGAGGCACGCCGATTCTGTTTCAGTCGTATGGTTTGTCCCACGGTTCAGAATCGGCAATCGTTGAGAATCACCAGAAACTTGCGTCGGTTTGCGACAAGTTTATCGCGTTTGAGTTGGGGACCATGTTCGCTCCTTTCGGCAAGATTTACTCGCTCGACGTTTACCTGCAGTTGATGCAGATTCCGGCGTGTATTGGAGCAAAACATTCGTCGCTCCGGCGAGATTTAGAATGGCAGCGATTGGCGTTGCGTGATCAAATCCGTCCTGAGTTCAAAGTCTTGACCGGCAATGATCTGGCGATCGACATGATCATGTACGGCAGTGACTACTTGTTGGGGCTCAGTACGTTTTGTCCTGATGTATTCGCGCTTCGTGACCGAATGTGGGAAACCGGTGATTCGGAGTATTATCAGCTCAATGACGTGTTGCAGTACCTGGGGTTTTTCGCGTTCCGGAATCCGACGTCTGCTTATAAACACAGCGCGGCAATGTTTCTGCATCAACGTGGCTGGATCAAGTCAGATTTGACGCACCCCAACAGCCCGCAACGTCCTACATCCGACCGAGCGATTTTGCTTGAGATCGGGAAGCAGCTTAATATCGAGATCAACGCCTAAGGCCAGCTCAAGATCAACATGAATTTCCCCAGAATCTCAAAACTCAAAACACCTGAGCAGTTCCTCGCCCATCTCGAATCGAGTGGTGTGTCGATGCCGTTCGAAAACGAGCTTGATCCGCAGGGCCCGTTGGCGGAGTCCCTCAGTTCGAAATCTCACTCGATCGGCAACCGGTTTTGCATTCTTCCAATGGAGGGTTGGGACGGAACACGTGATGGTAAGCCGACGGAATTGACGACGCGTCGTTGGCGGAATTTCGGGATCAGCGGAGCCAAGCTGATTTGGGGCGGTGAGGCAGTGGCTGTTCGGCATGATGGGCGCGCGAACCCCAATCAACTGATGCTCAATCAAGACACGGTCAAGCAGATTGCGGGACTGCGTGAGACACTCATCGCGGCTCACGAAGAGCAATTCTCAACCAGTGACGATCTGTCGGTAGGGTTGCAGCTAACCCATTCGGGGCGGTTTGCGCGTCCCAACGAAAAGTCAACGATTGAGCCGCGGGTGGCGTATGCCCATCCCGTTTTGGATTCTCGGTTTAATGTCGATTCAACAACTGCAATTCTTAGCGACGATGAGATCAAGCGAATCGTTGAAGACTTCGTCGCCGCAGCCAAACTGGCATATTCAGCTGGCTTCCAATGGGTCGACGTCAAGCATTGTCATGGCTATTTGGGGCACGAGTTTTTGTCGGGCTACGATCGAGCAGGTGAATTTGGTGGCTCGTTTGAAAACCGAACGCGGTTCTTGCGAGATATCGTCGCGGGAATTCGCAGCGAGGTCCCCGGCTTGGAAATGGGGGTCCGCTTAAGTGCGTTTGATTTTACGCCTTTTCAACCTGGTGAAGGCAGAATCGGCGAGCCGTCTGCCAATGACCCATATCCGTACGCGTTTGGTGGAGACGGTACCGGGGCGGGCATCGATTTGGCTGAACCGCATCGATTTCTGGAATTGGTAACGGAGTTGGGGATCGAGTTGCTTTGCACCACTGCTGGCAGTCCCTACTACAACCCTCACATCCAGCGTCCCGCCACGTTTCCGCCTTCGGATGGTTACTTGCCGCCGGAGGATCCGCTGGCCGGAGTGGCTCGACAAATCAAAGCTACGGCGGATCTCAAGGCCCGGCATCCCGAATTGATCATTGTCGGGTCGGGCTATTCGTACCTCCAAGAATGGCTGCCCAACGTTGGCCAAGCGGCTGTGCGTGCGGGGGCGGTCGATTCGATCGGATTGGGGCGGATGGTTTTGTCCTATCCAGATCTTCCGGCCGATGTGCTTAAGGGGAATGTGTTGGCAAGAAAGAAGATCTGCCGAACGTTTAGTGACTGTACCACAGCGCCGCGAAACGGGATTGTTTCGGGGTGCTATCCGTTGGATCAGTTTTACAAGCAGATGCCTGAGTTCAAGCAATTGGCTAAAGTGAAAAAGGGTGAATTGTAGTTCGGTGAATCGAAGGGCAGGGCGATGTTTGCTATGTGCTTGGCAAGGTGTGTTGGTGTTGTTGGTTTGTCACGCGCCGACGCTTGCTGGCTAATCGTTAAACGATTACGGCAATGCCGTTAAACGATTACGGCTATGTACGTAAACAATTAGGGCTAAGTCATTCAGCGGTTGCAGTTATGCCGTTAAGCGATTAGCCAGCAGCGATTAGCCAGCAGGCGGCGGAGTTCTGATTTCCAACACGCGACCGATGCCCGCATGTTAATCGCTACTAGCTACCTTGGGCTTTATGCATCCGACCATTCGGGTGGCAGCCCGGGAGATCTTCGCTATAGAACTCCGTCAACACGGCTTCCCATTCCACCCGAGAGCGGATGCGCACGAAACCTTTTCGAACGGCGTCATGTTGGGGATGCAGGATCGAATACTTGATTCCGAATTTCCGCATCAAGGGACCTACTCGACTCTCACCGTACAGCGACTCGGCCAGAACGTAGTGTTCTCGCATCACCTCTCGCTGCTCGTGCAGGGTCGGCGGTTCCGGCATCGGACGGCCTTCGCTCAAGGCCCGGGCCTGGTTGAATATCCAGGGGTTCCCGATCGCTCCTCGGGCGACGGTCACGCCATCGACACCGGTCTCTTCGATCATGTCGAGGCAATCCTGAGCGGTGAACAAGTCGCCGCTGCCCAAGATGGTTTTGTCACCCACGTGCTGCTTGAGTGACTTGAGGAATTCCCATTTACTTGGTCCGACGTAACGTTGCTTGACGGTTCGGCCGTGCACGGTGATTGCTGCAATTCCAATTTCAAACGCCCCGTCTAGGATTTCAAAAAAGTTATCGCGGCTTTCATCGGTGTCATCGATTCCCCGTCGCATTTTTACGGTCACGGGAATCTCGTCTGGCACGGCGTCACGTGTTCGGCGAACGATGTCAAGCGCCACGCTGGGTTGTCCCAAGTGAAACCCGCCTCGGCATCGCCCGAGGACTTTTTTCACCGGGCAACCGAAATTGATATCGATCACGTCGAATCCGGCTTCGACTAGTTTCATCGCCCCGAGGGCAAACTGTTCGGGCTCTGCGCCCATCAATTGGCCGCCGACTGGATGTTCTTCGTCGGATATGTGAAGAAAGTGACTGGTGCGTTTACGTTCTTTGAGATTGACCAGGAAATCGTCAAGCATGACTTCGCAAATCGTGTAAGGCGCTCCTAGACGGCGTGCAATCACACGCATGGGCCAGTCGCTGTATCCGGACAGGGCCGCTTGCACGATGGGAAATCCAATTTCCACATTGCCAAGTTTCAAGGGTTTGAGTTTGGTCATTTCCATGGGTTAGTGCTTGAAATGCTGGGAAGATCCAATGGTGGCGGACGCCAAATCGACAAATGGTGGCCGACGTAGTTTGCAGTATTTCGTCGGATTGCGACGAATCCACGCCAAGCGAACTTGGCCGGCCTGACATGATTGGGGTATCTTACGTGGAACATCCGATTTGAGATAGAGATTGATTTGGCCATCCGGGCGAATTTGAGATTTAGCGGTCAAACTGGCCGGAGTATGTCGTAAGGTGTGCTGGACTGAGTGTACAGTTTTGAGGGAGTGTAAGATTGGTCGATTTCGCGACAAACGTTCTGATTGGCTGGTGGCCCTTCTGGGTTGGCTTGGCGATATTGGCGGCCGTCATCATGTTGATGCGGACATGGGCGGGCCCGGAGAAACTGCCGTATGTGGCTCGAGGGCAGCTCGTCACGAAAACCGAACTTCGGTTTTACAAATCGCTATCGAAAGCGGTTCAGGACGATTGGGAGATCTTTGCGATGGTCCGAATCGCCGATTTGCTGCGTGTAGAAACGGGCAACAAGAACCGTCGGAAGTGGCTCAATAAAATTTTAGCCAAGCACATTGATTTCGTGCTTTGCGATCCGGGCTCGTTGGAGCCAATCGTTTGTATCGAGTTAGACGACCCATCGCACAATCGTCCAGAACGGATTGAACGAGATATTTTTGTCAATTCGGCCTTTGAGTCAGCGGGCTTGCCACTCTTGAGAATTCCGACTCAGCCTTCCTATCGGGCTCGCGAAATTCGCGAGTTGATCGACCAAGTTAGTTAGACCGGTTGGCAGAGTCTTTGGTTGCTTTTACTCCCAGCTTGGATATGAATATTAATCCCTCCGAACCAAAGCCGACGCAATCGAACAGCGAGACGACGCCAATCCGACAGGCTGCCGTCGCGATCATCCAACAAGATGGCAAATTTCTTGCGATCCTTCGATCGCAAACAGTCCGAGCTCCAGGGAAGGTTTGTTTTCCAGGCGGTGGTGTCGAATCGGGAGAAACGATTGCTGAAGCGTTGGTTCGGGAAATGCAGGAGGAATTGAATATTCAAGTTCGACCGTTGAATTCTGTTTGGGAAAGCAGTTCAGTCCGTGGTTTCGAATTGAATTGGTACCGAGCCGAAATCGTGCAAGGTGAAACCATCGTGCCGAGCCCGGATGAAGTCGAGTCATTTCAATGGATGACAGGCCAGGAATTGTTGGCGTTGCCGAATCTGCTTGACACGAATCGGGAATTCTTCGAAGCCCTTGACCGCGGCGAATTTCGGATCGAGTAGACCACGTGTTTCGAATGTTGGGATTATTGAAACGTGAGGATGGGGCGTTCGATGCCGCGCGAGCGAGGCGTGCGATCAACCCGTGTGTGGTGTTTGCTAACTCTTGTTGGGATTCTGCAAATGATTACACGTATTCGTGTTGTTTGAACCAATCCCAAGCGTCATTGACCGCGTCCTCGACACTTCCAATCTGATACCCCAGTTCGTGCTTGGCTTTTGAACTTTCGTAGTAGTGAAAGATTTGCCCCATCTGCGTGGCAGCTGAATTGACAAGCGGTTCGGTGCCTGTGAGTCGCCCGATTAGGTCGCCGGTCTTGCCAGCCATGGCGGCCATCCAATTGGGTAGCTGTTGTTTGGTTGGACGCCGCTTCATGATGGTCGACATCATCTGCCATAGCTCAAGGTAGCTGAGATTCTCACCGCCTAGAATGTAACGTTCGCCCGAGCGGCCGTGCTCCATGGCCGACACAATTCCATCGGCAACATCGCGGACGTCAGCGACGCTGCAGCCACCGGCCGGTGCGTAGGGAATGAATCGTCGGGCGAGGGTCAGCATCATTTCGCCAGACGACGGTTTCCAGTCATAGGGTCCGACCAAGAATCCAGGATTCACGATGACCGCATCCAGTCCCTGAGAGACCTCCAAGATCACCGCCGTCTCGGCTTCGCGTTTCGAAACGACATACGCACATGCAGGATTGGGCGGATCCAGTCTGTCTTCGTTGCCTGGTTCGTGTTCAGACGTCAGTCCGAGCGCATCGACGGTGCTGACGTGAATCATACGAATCCCGCGTCGCCTCGCCGACTCGGCAATTCTGGTCGTGGATTCGACGTTGACCATGCGGCTGGCATCGATTCGGGTCCAGCCGAGGTGAATCAGCGCCGCCGCATGAACCACTACATCGACGCCTTCCATCGCGATCGCAATGTCGGACGAATTCGACAAATCTGTCTCAACTAGCTCGACGTCGAGTCCGTCAAGCGTCTTGAGGTTGGAGGAGGTTCGGACGGCTGCGGTGACGTGATGCCCCTGCCGTAGCAGAACTCGGGTCAAATTGTTGCCAAGAAATCCAGTGGCACCAGTGATCAAAATTCGCATTATTGGCGGTAGTGCTAAGGTAACGGAGACTAAAAAACACTAGAAAACAGGGGGAATGGGAGGCTGTAAACGCTCGGAACGGTGCCAAACCTTATATCGCCAACTCATCAATATTCACCCGATTCTGACGCAAGATCGAAACTTTGTTAACCCTGACTGTTGGTTAGATCGACAAAGGAATAAAGTAAATCGGTAAAAAATGCAAAAACACACTTTGAAATCGACCATGAATTCGAAATCCATCTTAGTTGAACCCGTCAGCACCAAGGCTCAACAGAAGGCGTTCATTCGTTTCGCTTGGGATCTTTACCAAGACGATCCCAATTGGATTCCGCCTTTGATTATGACGATCAAAGAGTTGCTAAATTATAGCAAGCATGCGTTTTACGATAACGCCGAGATCCAGACGTTTCTCGCAAAACGTGACGGAAAAATTGTAGGGCGTATCGCGGCCATCATCGACCGAGCCCACAACGAATGTCACAAGGAAGAACGTGGAATGTTTGGCTTCTTTGAGTCGGTTGACGACCAGGAGGTGGCCAACGCCTTGTTCGATACCGCCAAGCAATGGTTTGCCGAACGGAATATCTTCTTGATGCGTGGCCCAGCCAATCCCTCTCAGAACTACGAATGGGGCATGCTCGTCGAAGGCTTCCACTCACCGCCAACGTTCATGATGACGTACAACAAAGAGTATTACGGCACGCTTGTCGAGAACTATGGTTTCTTTAAGTCGCAAGACATGTATGCGTTCCTCGGCCACGTGGAGATGCTTGAAAACCTAGATCCTAAACTATCGTTCATTGCGGAGGAGGCGCGCAAACGCTTCAACGTCGATGTGAGGCCGATCGACAAGAAAAATTTTGCGCAAGACGTATCCAGTTTTCTCGACATTTACAACAAAGCGTTGCCTGGCCAGTGGGGATTCACGCCAATGTCGGCAGGCGAACTCAAAGCAACGGCTTCAGGGCTTAAGCATCTGATGGTCTCGCAGATGACATCAATTGCCGAAGTCGATGGGAAGCCCGTGGGAGTTGTATTTGGCTTACTCGATTACAATCCGTTGATTAAGAAAATTGACGGTAAACTCTTTCCGTTTGGCTTTCTTCGGATTTTGTTGGAGCGAAAAAAGATCAAAAAAATCCGCCTGATCAGCACCAACGTTGTGCCAGAATATCAACGCTGGGGATTGGGATTGGTGCTCATGAATCGATTGGTCCCAGGGATCCTGAAGTGGGGCGTTGAGGAGGCAGAGTTCTCTTGGGTCTTAGAATCCAACAAGCTTTCCCGAGGAACCCTTGAGCGGGGGGGAACCAAACGCGACAAAACCTATCGAATCTATGACTACGATCCGCAAAGAGCGACCACTGAAAGTCAATGATTCACACGTCCAAACAGTCATTAGCGGTTGTTAATCCCTGCCAGCTCAGCCAAGATGAGTTTTCGATTTCGAGCCCATAATCAATTCTCAACCGTCATTTCGACGGTGTTTTTTCCATCCGTTTCCGTTAGCCAACCATGAACCCAAGTCGCGAAGTCGTAATCACAGGACTGGGTGTCGTTTCCTCCATCGGGATCGGCCATGAAGCCTATTGGCAGTCGCTGTTGGCAGGGAAATCTGGAGTTGGCGTTCGCGAACAGTTTGCCGATTCAGATTTGCCCCATCGAATTGCGGCACCGGTTCGTGATTTTGATGCGAAGCAATTCGTGAAACCCCGCAAAGCACTCAAAATTATGTGTGCTCCGATCCAATTTGGGTGCGCGGCCGCGGCGATGGCAGCCGAACAAGCTGGCATCGATCGTGACACGGTTGAAGCCGATCGGATGGGAACGATCTTTGGAACCGAAACTTTCTTTGCGGACCCCAACGAAGTCGCTGATGTGTTCCGGAAGTGTACCATCGATCAAGACTATCAGCACGATCGGTGGGGCGAGTTCGCGATGCGTGAAATCCAACCACTGTGGATGCTCAAGTATTTACCAAACATGGCTGCGTCACATATCTCGATCGCGTTTGACGCACGTGGTCCAAGCAATTCTATTTGCCAAGGCGAAGTCTCAGGCCTGTTGGCCTTGATCGAAGCCGCGGACCTGATTAAGCGAAATGCCGTCGACGTGGTCATCGCTGGTGGAACCGGCTCCCAAATGGCACTCACCGCGATGCTATACCGGGGAACCAGCTTGCTCAGCAAACGAGTGGGTGAACCCGAAAAAGCTTGCCGCCCATTTGACCTGAACCGAGATGGAATGGTTGCCGGTGAAGGATCCGGGGCCCTCATCCTGGAGTCGGCTGATCATGCCCGGGCACGTGGAGCCAAACCGTTGGCGACATTGGCTGGCTGGAGCCGTTCATTTCAAAATGCAAACAGCCCAGAGTTTAGCAATGCGATCTCCGACAACTACCGGTCGGCACTCAATCACGCCGGGATGTCAGCTTCCGACATTGGCTTAGTCAACGCCAACGCTTCCGGAAGCATCGTCGGTGACGCCGTGGAAGGCCAAGCGATCGAAGAGGTTTTTGGTCAGACGCCGGTCGTGGCCCATAAAAGTAATTTTGGCAACATGGGCCCAGGGACTTCGATTGTCGAATTGATCGGAGCCGTGCTTGCAGGTGGCAGTTCGATTTGCCCGCCGACCCTGAATTGTGAATCAATCGACCCGAACTGTAACGTTAATGTCGTGACAGACTCGACGACGATTAACACGACTGGAATTTTCAAGTCGAGTTTCTCCACGTCAGGACAAATTGGTTCGGTCGTCTTGGTCTGAAGGATCCAATTTCCGTGGCCTGGCAGCGTATCAGGCCGTAAATGCGGGCGTATAAATGCTGGCAAGTAAATACTGGCAGGTAAATGCTGGCAGGTCATTAATGGCGAGGCATTCTGTCTCGGTCCGTATTGCCAGCATCGGTGTCGGTCTAATTGCCGCCTGAATTCTGTTATTGCAGTGTTTTTTGGGCATCCGTAGGCTTAGGGTTGTCGGTGCAGACGCATCCAACCTCGCGACGAATTGGCAATTCCCACCTGTTTGTAAGTATCCCTGCCTTCTTCGCAACCTGATCAGCATAACAATTGGATAGACAATGATAATTTGCATTCAGAGAACTATTTCTCGCTTGGCATTGGCCGTTTGCTTGGTTTACACCGGGATCTTTGTGGGCGCCTTTTGTTCCGCGGATGTGACTGGAAGCAGTGGTTCCGGTGGCAACATTCCAGACAATAATTTGGCCGGAGTGATGAACACCGTGACGATCACGGAAGCAGAGGTGATTCAAGGCGCGACGTTCACCGTTGAGGGGCTTAGCCACACTTGGATTGGTGATTTGATCGTGACTGTGTCGCATTCAACCAGCGGCAAATCCGCCACTCTGTTTCACCGAGTGGGCACCACGTCCAATGCAGGTTCGACCGGCGACTCTTCGGACGTCAATGGAACGTACGTGTTTCAAGACGGTGCTTCGAGCATTTGGACAGAATCCGCTTCGGGCGACTCAGCATATGTCGTAACTCCCGGAACGTATGCAGCCACCGGGCTGAACGAAACGGCCGTCGATCTTGACTCGATCTTTGTTGGCGAATCAACGCAAGGCGACTGGATATTCACATTGGCGGATGCGGATGCGAATGACGACGGCGGCGTGTTTGCACAAACCTCCGTGAGTTTCGTTTCAGCCGCTGCTGTTCCGGAACCTGGCACGATGGCGACGATCGTCTTGGGTACGCTGTTCGGTGGAATCTATTTGCGTCGTCGACAAAAGAACAAGCTTGCCCAGTCTAGTCCGAAAGCTGCCTAAGTGCGGCTCGCTTATTCTGGATTGAGTTTCTAGGACGGCGCCGCCTTTGGCCCATGAGACCTGAGCGAATTCGCTCAGTTTGGTCGAATCTGCTCGCGCGCCGGAACACGCGCCGGAACACGCGCCGGCGTTTTTGATTGCCGGTTTCGTTGAAAGATGGCGATTTGTGCGTGGCCACTGATCGAGAAGAGGCGGCTGCGGAATAGCCGCAAGAATGGGCATCGAAAATGCATGTTTAACGAATCTCGAATCGGGAACCGGCGTTGGTCTTCTTGAGACCTCCTGTCTCGTCCCGGTTGTTCGTCATTCTTTTTCAATCGGAGCTTGTCATGATTCGACTATCGATTTATGCCCTTGTGATTTCATCCTTGCTGGCTGCATTTTCTATGACTGGCATCCTCGGACTTCCAGCCGCAAATCAGGAGGAAGACGACAAAATTCGGATTCCGATCAATGATGAACACGGCATTTCCAGACGCGATTTCATGCGTACGAAGCTGATGTATTCGCAGAATGTATTCGAAGGGTTGACGACCGGAAACTTTGATTTGATCAAAGCGGGGGTGAAGGAAGTTCAAGCCATCACCGAGGGTGAAAAATGGGTTGAAGTCGATAACGATCAGTACCGCAAGCTCACGGAAGATTTCAAAACCGCCACCAAGCGTTTGTCCGAAGCCGCTGCCAGTGGGAACTTGGAGGCAACTGCCCTGCGTTATTACCAAATGTCTACGAGTTGTATCGATTGCCACAAGCACATCCGAAAAACAGGCTATCAGTTTTAGCCCGAGACGGAATGCAATCAAAACCCGGTTGCTCTGGCAGTGACTTGCACGCTAGCGCGAAGGCTGTGACTTTTAAAATTACCAAACTTCAAAGCAATTTAGCCACCACAATTAGCTCCACCTCGCTGACGGGCTTGTTGGCTCAATGCCCAAGTTAGCCCCGATTAGCGCGACTAAGTTTCGGCTGTGGTAGCCCGCATGCGTAAGCGAGGGAGTGCCCTCGTTGGTGGCTCGCCTTGAATGGTTGCGCGTCCTCGCTTGCGTGTTTGGAATTAGCACACTTTTGTCCCGAAGGCGTTTTCCAGGGGAGTTTTGGACGGTCCCGTTCACGGTTTTCTGCAGACTAATTAATCTCTGATGCTTCCACTGAATGTTGCTCCATCACTGCCAAATAGTGCACCTTCAAAACTTACGCGTTCGGGTGATCGCCTGCGCCTTGGGCTTGTTCCAGTATTACGATTCTCCAAACGATTGAAGGTTTCGCCATGCACCGCCGTCGGTTTGCTCGATCAAAGTGATTTCTTTGAAGTTCACTGCCATGGGATTAATTTCAGCGGTGAGTGCAGCAAAAATTTCAGCGGTGCAGATGCCATTGCGAGGATGAATCAATGTGAGGTGTGGATCGTGTTTTCTGGGATGAGAATTGCCGCGAGACAGTAGTAGTTCTCGAAGTGAATCAAAGGGGCCGGTCGCTCCAGCGGTTGGCAAGTAAACCAAGTTGGCGTTACGAATTGGTTGGCCGAAAAACAAATCGATATCGATCGTGGCGAGAGCTCGTATTCGGTCGGCTAGATCATCCCAGTCATCGACTTCATCTTCACGGCACAGCGTAATATGGGCACGAATCAGCGCGGCTTGAGCCGGATTGTACTGCGCTCGCAACCGTTCAATCGTTGCGCCTTGAATTTTAGGCAGATACAAAGTCGCTTGTCGTCGGACTGCCATGTTCTTCACCTTCTTGCCGGCGATTGCACAACTCGATTTCAACCATCGTGGCTGATCGTCGTGGTTGATCGTCGTGGCATTCAATATGTTTTTTAGTCTGGAAACTACCTTTTTTGGCGGCGGTCAATCGGCAATATGGCATTGGAAATCAACAGTCCGGCCACGATTGAGACTGCGATCAACAACATCGTTGAGACGATTTTCACGCCGCCAGCCATGTCGTCATGGATCATGATTTCGGACATTCCAAAAAAGCCAAGGCTTCCGGGGACTAGCAACAGTAGACCCGGCATCAGCATGATCGCGGCCGGACGATTCCTCCACTTGGCAAACACGTTGCTGAATAGTCCCACGGCCAAGGCAGCTGTCCAGGTTGCCGCCAGCGGGCCAAGGTAAATCCCGCCGACTTTGACCGTTCCGAACGCAATGCTGGTTGAAAGCAAAATCCAAGGAACGTCTCGGATTCTGGCTCGAAACAAGACGCAAAACGTCAACGCGATCGGCAGCAAGGCGGCGATCGACCAGGCAATCCCCAGGGGCTCAAGGTCGTTGGCCTCTTGTGGAAGGAATAGCCAATCTGCCATTCCGTATCCCATCACAACCCCGAAAATCATCGTTAAAAAGGTGGTCATTGCTCCGGCCATCCGAGCTGTTCCGGAGGCTAGATTTTGAGTCGCCAGTTCGTTGACGCTGACCGTAACCTGCAAGCCGGGCAGCAAGATAACCAAGCCCGCTAGAAGCGTGAGTTCCACGTTGCCGTCGGGCAGGAAGACATGCGAAAAGTTCGCAAGGATCGTTGCGACGAATCCGACCAAGACATTCGTTAGGTGTCCCGGTAGCTTCAGCCATTCGGAACTACGGACCAAGATTCCGACAATTAAACTAATCACGCCGGCCACGCAAACTACGGTCAAGTTACCGCCCAGGAAAACTCCCACGCCAGCCCCGACCACCCCGTAACAAATGATATTGGTGACGGTCCCGTAGTCGTAGTTGGCAGATTCAATTTCCTTGAGACGCGCCCAAGCCTGTTTGACGTCAAGCGTTCCGTCTTCGATGTTGGAATACAGATCGTAGAGTCCGGCCAATTTGGCGAGGTTCGTTTCGGATGGCCAGACGCGAATCAATCGAGTGAAAGCTGTTTCTTTCTCAAAGGTCACGAACAATGAAGTCGGGGTTGAGAAAAAATGGGCCGGCACGCCCAATGTCTGAGCCGCTTGTTCCATTCGCTGTTCGAGTTCATACGCTGGAGCACCTCCCGTGTGAAGGCTTCGCGCAAGCTGGACGATCAGTTCATTCGGTGAGTCATCCACCGGGACGCCGGGTTGCTGGCCGGTCTCGTTGTGCTGGGTGGCCAGTCCGTCGCTCGGAGGTGCTTCCGAAGGCTTCGGCGTCGCTAAACAATCTGTCTTTTCCAATTCGCTCGTCCCGTACAAAATTGGCTCGGTAGAAGTTCCAGAGCCACAGTCAATTGTATTGATTTTGGCCACATCATATCATCAGATCTCGATTCTGCTACGGACCGATTCGAGGAAATTCTCGGACTGAAATCGGCAGATTTTAGTTCATTCGAGATCGCAAAGCGGGATCACTGAACTGGTCGAATCAAGTAGTTTCTTGATGGTGACTTTCCTGAACGCCGCTTCAGTCGCAGCGTAGGCCTTGTCTAGCTCATGGTGCAGCGGGCAAAGACTTGTGTGGGATTTCAAGCCCAACGGACAAGCATTGATTCGCTCAATTGGAGCTACCGCGTTGACTACATCCAAAAGTGAAACCTTGCCGGGGGCTTGGGATAGCAAGTAACCGCCGCCGGGGCCGGATTTTGAAGTCACCAAATCGGCGGCGACCAAGTCCTGCAAGACACGGTGAAGGTACCGTCTGGGAACCGCGGTTTTCTTAGCCAACAGGTCGGCCGAGGCTGGTTGTCCTACACGGCCGCCCATTAAGACGACCGCCCGTAGCGCATATTCCGCGGTTTTCGATAGCATCAGACGTTGCCTGTGTAAAAATGCCGCAAGTTGATTCTATACCTTTACGTGCAGTATTGAATACTATACTCTGGTGTGTAGGTAATAGTTTAGTCAATGTTCGGCCAAATCCAACTCCTGGTCGCCGTCAATAATTTTTGGAATATACGTGATGCTCACACCCAAAACGATCGAGATTGTCAAGCAGATTACGCCCCTGGTGGCGGCCAATGCCGAAACGATCACGCATCGGTTTTATGAGCTGATGTTTGAGGGTGATCCGCAAGTTCAAGCGTTTTTCAATCAGGCTCATCAGCATTCCGGCGGCCAGCAAAAAGCTTTGGCCGGCGCCATATGTGCGTACTTTGCGAATATCGACAATTTGAGTGTCTTGGGGCCGGCCGTTGAGCTGATCGCCCAGAAGCACTGTTCGCTAGGCATTCAGGCTGAGCATTATCCGATCGTTGGTAAACACTTATTGGCGGCGATCAAGGATGTGATGGGCGAAGCGGCGAGTGAGGAGATCATAGGTGCGGTTGGGGAAGCTTATGGGGTTTTGGCGGAAATTTGCATCAACCGTGAGGCGGAAATTTACGCTGATCAAAAATCTGGCGAGGGTGGGTGGAATGGCTACCGCGAGTTTATCGTCGACCAAAAGACGCCGGAAAGCGAAAACGTGATTTCGTTTTATCTGCGTCCCAAAGACGGAGGTGCTTTGCCGTCCTTCAAGCCAGGTCAGTACATTACGGTCAAGATTGATCACCCGGTGACGCCGACATCGCCGCGAAACTACAGTCTCTCAGATATCCCAGAAATGGGAATGTATCGGATCAGTGTGAAGCGGGAGACCGGTCCTTCGGCCACGACACCTGACGGACTGATTTCAACGTACCTTCACCAAGAAGTCCAGCCTGGCGACGTGCTTCGCGTCGGTCCTGCTTGCGGCGAGTTTACGATTGATCCACTGACGATTGATGACCGTCCTGTCGTTTTTTTAGCGGGCGGGATTGGCGTCACACCGCTGCTTTCGATGGCTAAATCACTGGTCCACCACGGAGTCTTGGCTCCCATCCAGTTTGTTCACGCCATTCAAAACAGT
Organism: Mariniblastus sp.; assembly: GCA_047639375.1. Lineage (GTDB taxonomy): Bacteria > Planctomycetota > Planctomycetia > Pirellulales > Pirellulaceae > Mariniblastus. The sequence continues at coordinate 25,609 of JBLINZ010000028.1, forward strand.
TCTGTTCATCCATTCTCGGACGAAGTCCAAAAAATGGTATCGGATAAAGATTTTGTACAGACTAAAATTCTCTACGATGCCCCGAATGAAGGCGATTTGGAAAATGGCAAGTGTGATCAGGTTGGCCAAGTCGATACGTCGTTGCTCCGAGACTGGACGCCCTATCAAGAGGCCGACTATTTCTTCTGTGGTCCGAAACCGTTCATGCAATCCGTGTTTGCTGGGCTCAAGGAGTTGGGTGTTGATGATTCGCGAATTCATTATGAGTTTTTTGGGC
>JBLINZ010000029.1:0-25347 GCA_047639375.1 Mariniblastus sp.
CACTTGGTCGATACAGGCGACAGGGAAGTTTGGGACATTTAGCTGGGGGGAACCGTAGTGGAAATCGATGTACTTGGAAACCATTTGATCAGTTTCGTAGACGTTGATTTCAACTTTCGGAAGCGGTTCCGCTTCGACGTATCGCAGACCCGAGTATTGGAAGAAGTGTCTTCGGAACGCGTACCTGGCGTCCTTGATCGCGTAGTTGCCGGTCGAGATCCAGCAGCCACCCATGAATAAGTTGTGATTGCCATCAAACGTCGGGGCTGAGAAATCGTCGTAGAATGGGTGGACTTGAAAGCCGTCAAAGCCTTCGACGGGCGTTTCGGTCCACTGCCAGACGTTGCCAATCACATCGAAGAAACCGTCATGGAATTCGTGCCGGTTGACAGGGCACGGTGACATTGTGTCTTCGAGATTGATATTGCCTGGAGCTTTGTCCCAGTAAGGTTGATCGGTCTCAAGTGGTTTACGCAGAAGGTGCCATTCGGCTTCCGTTGGCATCCTCACGTGCTTGCCCGTTTTTGCTGACTTCCAATTACAAAACGCTTTCGCCTCGAGATAATTGATTTCGGCTGGCCATGCCCAAGGCATGTCGATGACTTCCAGCATGGTTCTCAAGCGGAATCCTGATTCGGATTCCAACCAATAGACCGGGTGTTGGGCGTGGCTAAACTCAAGCCAGCTTTTTCCTTCGTCCGTCCAGTGGCTCAGATTTTGATAGCCACTCGCGTCAACAAATTGCTTAAACTCTTGATTAGAGACAATGTACTTGGACGCGGCAAATGATTTGACATCTTGATGAGCGTAGCCGTATTCCGTGTCCCAACCATACAGCGGGTTGGTTTTTGATTTCCCAAGCTCAATCGTGGCCCCTGCAACCGCAAGGCATTCATTGTCAGGGGCTTGCTCGGTGGACTCGCAAATGTTGCTCCAAATCGGATGCGGACGAACATGCTCCAAAGGAAGTTCTCTCATCAAGATCGAACTTGTTTCGAGGTGAATTCGTTCATGCTCAATTCCCATCAGCACAATCCACATTGGACTATTCCAATCGATGGGCAAAGTGAAATCGCAGGATCGGATGAATTCGTCGACGATTTCCCGAGTCCGGTCGCGATGGGCTTTTACTTCCTGAGGAGTTGGCCAATCATAGTGATCGTCATTGAGATCGTCCCACGACATTTCATCGACGCCGATGGCCAGAATTGACTCGAGTTTTGGGTCAACTCGCTTGTCGATCAAATTCGCGACGTTGAGTTTGTTGATGAAAAATACGGAGGTATGACCGTAGTAAAAAATCAAAGGTTGTCGCAGCGAATTGGCTCGCAGATAATACGCTTCGTCGTCCACAAGGCACTCGAAAAGGCTCTCGTAGAGCGTGAACGAATCGTGGAAGTACTCAAGGATCTCCTGACGCTTGGCTTCAACGTCCGTTCCATTGAGAATCGGAGTTTTGGTGATGAGCGACGCAGAGCGTCCGGATTCACAAGTGACTCTCGGTCTGGCGTGGCATTTCATAATAGGGCAGCATTCAAAGGAAAAATTTGATCAAGGTACAACTTGTGAAGTCGGGATCGCAAGAACTAGCGTGATTCTAATGATTCAATGACTCCGACACCTTTGACCGTGCTTAAATTAAAACGATAACCGGGCCACAAAGTTCATGATCCAGTGTCGCTTGCAATCGAATCGAATTCGTCGATATCTCAGCGACAAGAAGGAATAACCATTATTGTTATCCGTAGTCGCGAGGAAAGAAATGTCCTTACACCATTTTTGCGATGAGAAAGGCTTTGTCCCGTGAACTTTCAATGGAAAATACACTGATTCAATCAGCAAGAGCGTGGTGTCGTAAGGTGTTGGGGCATGGCTCTCAGGGTGAACGTTTACTGATGGCCATTGGGGCTATTTGTTGAAGCCACCCCAGCTTTTAGAAGGGTCAACGCCGCCGTTGAGGCGTGTGGTTGGGACGATATCCAGCAGTTAGGATAGTTGGGAAGATGGGCGAATCGCCGGACGAATTGGCATCTGGGGAGACGTCAATCGTACCGTCTGTATCCGAATTAACGGTCAGCGAATCCGTCGGTGTGACGCGAACGTCCAACGGTTGGGAATTGGGCTTGGGAGCCGCATTGTCCAGCTCGTTAGATTCGGACTCTGGGGCTTCCTTTGGCTGGATTGGCAGGCGCAACGTGAAGGTTGCTCCGAGACTGAGACCTTCACTGTCGACTCGCATTGAGCCACCCATTTCTTTGGTGGCTAAGGCTGCGCTGTGGAGTCCGAATCCGTGTCCGTCGGCTTTGGTGGTGAAACCATGAGTAAAGATTTTCGTCAGAGTATCCGGGGCGATACCCATCCCGTTATCCGCGACTTGAATGCGGACAAAATTGCCTTCGAGGATTGTGCGTAGTGTCACGATCCCGTCGGCCTGTCCGTTCGTCAAAACCGCTTGGCAAGCATTCCGAATTAGATTGATCAGAATCTGCATCAATTGGTGTCGGTCGCAGGCAAAGCAGGGAATGTCTTCAAATTGTTTGACGATTTGGATGTTGTGTTGGTCTACTGAGCTGCCACCAATTCTGGCACATTCGTGAAATACTTCTGACAGGTCCATGGGCTCGATGATCCCAAAGCTATTGCCATAGGATTGTTGAGCGGCCACAATTTTCTTGATGTGGTCGATGTTGACTTGAAGCGAACAGACTTCTTGCGCCAGCGTCTCGTTTTCTCTCTCGAGACATTCGGTTAGTTGCTCAAGCATGACGGGCAGCAATTGCCCACGTTTGGAAGAGACAAATCCCGGCAAGTCATCAAGGTGTTCCTTAACAACACCGTTCAATCGAATCAGATCCGAGATCCGGCTTTTCTTGATTTGAGAAAGCACGACATTGGCAGAGACATTGACGCTGTTCAAGACGTTGCCGACGTTATGAAGCACGCCACTGGCGACTTCCGCTTTTCCGGCTTGTCGTGACGCGTCGATCAACCGCCTCTGCATTTTTTGGTTTTCTTCCATCTTGGAGGTGAGCTGAATGTGGGAGATCGTCAGCTCTTTGGTACGGTCCCCGACTCGGATTTCCAGGCTATTTCGGGCTTCGATCAGTTTGTGTTCGCTGGTTTCAATCTGCGTCAACATATCGTTGAAGGCTTCGAAGAGTATCCCAATTTCGTCGTTGGATTTGCTTTGAACCCGGATAGAATAGTCGTGATTTTGCGAAATCATTTCTGCTGTTTCCGCTAGGTCCTTGATCGGAGTAGCAATCACACTTTGCAAACGGGACGAAAATGAAATGGCGGCCGCTAAGGAAAAGATAAACACCATAAATAAGTTGAACGCAAATTTCATGAGGCTGCGATTGAGTTGTTCCATTGTCGAATGTAGGAATAACGTTCCATGTTTTTCGTCGCCATCGGAAATTGGTATGAAGACGTCTAGTTCGCCAGAAGCGTCAAACTGATGTCCGGATGAAACGGTGATTGGAAGTTTGAAGCTATTTTCCATGCCAGGGCGGGTGTAGCTGGCGAAGATTTCGCCGTCACTTCCAATAATGCAGGCTGCCGTAACATCGTGAGAGCGTTCCAAGGAAGCCAGCACCTCCGCCGCGGTAACGTGGTCGTCAAACGTGATTGCAGCAAGTGTATTTGCAGCCACGATTTTCCCGACCGAACTCATACGGTCTACCGAGTTTTGGCGGTAGGTCGAAATGTTCTGATACGAGAAAGCGACGCTTGCGAAGAGCAAGGCGACAGCCGCTGCCGAGCCCGACAGTATGTAGAGCTTGCCACGAATTGACTTTGTTCGCTTTTTCATTCGGGCCTCGCCGGAATGGGCCGTCCAATTTTGAGTAGCTTTGAGCTGATTATCAGCCCGCTAGTTTGGGCTTGCCCCAGATTGATTTCAAATTTGATATTGTTGTTGAGTCGATAGAAATTGATCATGCCACCTTGCTGGGCAAACCCAGGTTCGTCACCAACCAAAAGTATCGGCTTGCCACGGACTTGAGCCGCGATGGCGGGGAAAAATTGATTGTTTTGGCCATGGGGGACGTACAGTAAATTACAGCCAAGGGCTTCGGCAGCGGTCGTGACCGAAATGATTTTCATTTTCCGTGAATTGATCGTTTTCTTTCTAGCTACGTTTTCAAGTGACCCCGTCATGCTGCTGGGGCCAACAATGCCGACGATATAGTCACCCGAATTGACACTTGAGTTGGCTGGGGATGCGGTTACATATTTGCCAAAATTTAAAACGTAGACCGCTTTGATGCCGTTAGTGCGATCGACGAATTCTTCCTGCGCTAGAACGGCGCGCGAACCCAGCGATAACAGCAACAGTGATAAGACTGCCGTTAGTGTGCTGGTTCTGGAAAGAGGATTCGTTGTCACGGTTTGGGTCCGAGCGAACATTGGTTGCTTAACAGCGCAGAGTCATTGGGTAAATATCCCACGTTTGTGGTTTGATTCGATTGTCCCCGTTTGAGCAGAAATGGTTTATTTAGTTAGTATCGCCATGTCATTTGGGCGTAAATGCCGCGTTTGTTTTCTGTGGCCAAGGCGCCTGTAAAAGGGCCTGGGAATTCGGGTCGACTTGAGTCAAGCAAGTTTTGAGCGATCAAGGCAACCCCGAGACGCTGGTTGGGTCGCCAACCGAGTCGAAGGTCTAGGTCGATGTACGAGTCGACGTTGTGGTCTGGAATCGTGTCGGTGTACCGGGTAATGAGATCTAATTCGACTCGGCATGGCAGGTCCCAGGAAGCCGACAGGTAGGCTTGATTCGCAGGTGAATCGAGAACATCCGAATTCCCGAAAAAAGAATACCAGCCGTGGAGTTTGAAGTTTTGACTAACCTGATAATCCATCGACGTCTCGACACCCATGGTCTTGGCTTGAAGAATGTAGTTGAGCATAAGAATGCCAGTCGGTGGTATCCCGGGTATCAATCCGATGGGTTGATTGAGTCGAACGTCAGTGTAATGGTTGAAAAATAGATTGGCGTCCCAAGAAAGCTGTTGGTTGATCTGTTCTCGGTAGCCCAATTCATAAGCTGCGAGATTTTCCGATTCCGGGCTTGAATTGGGAATGAGGTGAAGGAATGCAGGAGATTCGAAAACCATTAGGTTGACGTCGTTGGTTCGCGCCGGCGTGCGCACGGCCCGTGAGACGGACGCCCAGGCCACTTGGGTGTCGGAAACACTCCACAGCACGCGGGCGCTCGGTTGGACTTCGAATCCCGTGAAATCATTATGTGAGAACTTGCTGCCGAGGTAGGCCGTTACGTTTTCTCGCAAGGCAATTTCGTCTTGGATGAAAGCACTTGTGCGATTAAGTTTCCTGCCATTTGGCGTAAACTCCAACACGAAAGGATTGCTCGACTCAATAAAATCTTGATACCTTCGATATCCGACACCCCAGTTGATCGCGTGTTTCGAGTTCAAGCGAAATCGTTGACTGAAATCTAAATCAAAGACATCCAGGCGAATGTCGACGTGTGGATTGTGTCTAGTAGATTTATCGTAATAGAATTGAAACGTACTCGATGACTCGTCCGAGTGCTGACGGGTCACCTGGCCGAGGAGATGTCCTCCCAAAAGTTCATTGTCATACACCGGGGTCGAGGTAAATGGAAATCCTGGTTGTGCCAGATTAGAGGTTTCGCCTGTCGCTCCTTCGAACAGGTTGCCCGAAAGCATAAATTGATCGTCTTCATTGTTGCCGATGATGCCATCGATTCTCATCCCGATCCGATTCATCCGCCAGTCGTCATGCGATCCCGCGGCTTGGAATCCACTGTCTCGGTCGAATTGTTTCCCAAAAATCTTGTAATTGATTCCGTCTTTGAGCTGACCGCCATACCGCACGGAGTTGATACTCCGATCTCGATTGCCGCCTCCGGCGCTGATCAACGTACCTTGGGTTTGACTCGTTTTTTTCGTGATGATGTTGATCACACCGTTGACCGCATTGGCGCCCCAAAGCGTTGCTCCGGGACCTCGAATGATCTCAATTCGGTCAATGTCCTCCATGAGGACGTCGATCGTTTCCCAATAGACGCCGGAGAATAGCGAATTGTAAACGCTCCGCCCATCAACCATGACCAGCAGTTTATTGGCGAACCGGTCGTTGAATCCCCGCGCCGAAATCGCCCACTTGTCTGAGCTGATCCGAGCGACCTGCATGCCGGGTACCATCCGCAGCGCTTCCGGGATACTTGTGGCACCACTCCGACGAATCATGTCTTGGGTCAAAACCGTGATTGCGGCGGGAGACTTGCCAACCGTACCGGTAGACCTTGTCACCGAGGTCACGGCAACGTCGAAGGCGGGCACGACCGCGTCTACTTTGCCAAGTTGATCCAGGTCTAGGTCAAGTAGATCGTCCTCGTCATCATCCGAAGATTCGGACGCTGAGGGAGAGCTTGGGTCGGTTGGTAGTTGATCAGTCAGGTTCTGGCGAACGCCTTGCTGACCATGGGCTTCGCGTTCAACGATCGAAAACACAGCTAAAATGGACAGCAAATAAGTGCATCCAAATGCTGATATGCCTGCAGTTCGCGTTTGAATTCGCTTTCTTGTCATGATGTCACTTTTATAGAATCAATGAAAAGCATCCTGCGATTAATAGGTGTCTTATTTCACTATCGAAATTCCGGTGAACGGTTTGCATGTGAACCCAAGAATATGCGGTGAACCGCGTCAAGTCGCACCAGCAGCTAGCGTCGGTGCTTGCGCAATGGCTCTGAGTTTGAGCCGTTGTGCCCTCGGATTCACAATCGCCTGACAGGGTTTTAGCGCTTTGGGCCCAGTTTCGCCGGCGAGATTCGAGAAAACTCAATTCACTGTTTCTGGGATGCAAATTCGACTACCGAGGGGCAATGACGTCTGGTGTCCCCTCAGGATTGAAATCCCCGGCATCGCAAGTTCCGGTAGTGACGCTCAACCTCCGGCTAACTTCTGTGATCCTGTCAGGATCGATGGTCGCCTTTCGCTCCGTCGAAAGAGTGCCAAACGACATTGTTTCTCGCCGGTACAAATAACCTAAATGATGCTATGTCTCATTCCGGTGGCAGGCAGTTAAAACGGGCACGCAATGCTAGGGCGATTCCTGTTGAGTCACTTTGAAGACTTGGATCTCGGTGATTTTCGAGAACGAATCGAACACGTAGCCTTTGCAGCCGTGAGTCGCGACGCGAACAAAGCGGGCTTCGGTTTTGGGGAAGTCATGAATTACAGACGCGGCCGGTTCCTGCGGCTTCTCCAACCGGGTCGCGACCTTGCGGAAATTTTTGCCGTCAGAAGAAATCTCGATTACATAAGACTCGAAGGCTTCGCCGTTGGAGAATAGGTGAAGCACGACTTCATTGATTTGCATGACTTCCCCCAGGTCAACTGTGATTAGGATCGGTTCGGGCTCTGAAGGATAGCCTAGGAAATAGTCTAGGTTTCCTGTTCCGCCGTCTGTCAATCGATTGATCGATCGGACGGGGCCTGTCGTAATATTGGTAGTGGCTGGTTTACCCAAGGCGAGGTTGGGGGTGGGATGGACACCGACAAACGTTCGACGCGTGCCATGCGCTAGTTGTTTAGAATCTTGAAAGGCAGTGGCGCGTACCGTCGTCGATTTTTCCAATTCGAGTGGCGATTGGTAGATCGATGACTTTATCGATGGTTCGGATCCATCGAGTGTGTATCGGATCGTGCCCGCGGGGGCCGTCATTTTCACGACGGTGTGGTTGTGGAAAACGCTTTCTCTCTCCAGCGCTAAGTTCGCAGCTGTAATCGAGACGGGATGGAAATATGCTTGTCGAATCGATTCAGTTGAGACTTTTTTGGTTTGGAAGTTCGAATATTTTTTGGGTGTTTCAGAATTCCAGGCGATCTCGGCTAAGGGAATTAGACGCGGAACAATGAGTGGGAAATAGTTGATTTCTCGGCCTTCCCACCAGGGCATGCAAAAACCAATCAGCTGGTCGTTGGGTTCGACGCGAATAGGATTCTGAAAAGTCTTCATGCCGGGATTGAAGTGCTTGAATTGGCAGAGTTCCAAATTGTCGTAAATGTACTCTGGTGAGGCCATAGTGAAATTGTTGCGAGGATAATGATCGACGATGTATAACGGATCCCAAGCTGCATTGACGACAGGGTGCCCGTCAGCCAGCATCTTGTCGGCTGGATAATCGATGGTCCGCCAGTTGATGTGAATCACCTCAGGATGGACTTTGTTGTCGCCGGTGCCTGCACGAGGTCCCTCCCAGACAATTGTCTTTTTGCCTTTTGATTTCAAATGAGCGTGAAGTTGGTTGATCAATGATCGTTGCAATTCAACCGGAACGCCGTAAGCTTCGTCGCCACCAATATGGAGATAGGGCGACGAAGGGAAGAGCTCAATCATTTCGTCAAGCAATGTTTTGATGGCTGCAATCGATTCAGGCCGAGTCGCGATTTCGGTTCCGTTTTTGCCGAAGACTTCAGGGTATGCCTTGCGAAGCAATGTCGAGTGCCCGGGGACTTCTAGTTCGGGAATCAACGTCACACCACGGGTCTGCGCGTAGATTTCCAGCTCAGCAAACTCATCCCAGGTGATCTTGTCCGATTGTGTCTGCAGTTTGGGAAAGGCCTGGGAAGGAAACGCAAATCGCTGGTCGTCAGTCAGATGCAAATGGAGAGAATCCATTTTGTAGTACCAGAGCAAGTCGATGGTTTCGCGAAGCGATTCGAGGCTGTGCGGATTGCGACCGAGATCGATCATGAAACTTCGATAGCTACAACTTGGGCGATCTTCGATTGTTATCGTTGGGATTTCACGCTCGTATTGGCCGGCGAGTTGGAGGACCGTCGCGGTGGCGTGGGTCGCCGATTTTAGGGTTGCTGCGTTGATGGTGATCCGTCCGCCATGAATTTTAAGCCGATAAGCTTCTGCGGCGAGCGTGGGGTCGTGCTTCCAAATGAAGTTGGCAGAATTGCTTTCCGTCGCAAGCGTGAACTTGCAGCCAAGTGCAGATTTCAGCATTTGGCCGACCACAGAAAAGTGTTGACGACCCAGTTTTGAGGCCGAGGGAGTCGCGAACACGATGGGTTGAGTTAGATCAAAACCGACTTTGCTTTGATCGACCTTGATTGAATGCGGTTGCGGAACAAGCGACGGTTGCTGAGGCGCAGCGTTGGCCTCCAGTCCACATAAATTGGCTTGAACGAAAAACCAGCAAGCTAACAAAATGACGATGGATTTTGGCTGGCGGTCGCTCACGTTTGAGAACTTCATGATGTGCCTTGTGATGCGGAAGATCCCGCTGCCTGGAACTGGTGGTAAGACGTCAAAAAAGGGTCCTGAAACTGCTGGCGGATGCCGGAAATCTGAGCTGCTGAATGCAACTTGGTCAGTCATTTACGATCCCATTGGGGTGCCCAGATTAGCAAGGGGGCACGCGCTGTATAAAGCGGTTGGACGCCATCCCTGTTTAACTCAAGCGGGCGCCGTCTCAGAAAAATCACTATCTCATTCTCCGAGTCGAAATTGGCCGTTCTTTGTCGCGAGTTCAACGCCCGGTGACGTCTTTGACTTGGGGCAGGTTTCGCAATTTGAGTAAGGGCGATTTAGGACGCTGTACATAGACAACTACATCAGGACGTTGAGCGATGAACGCTTTGACTCCTTCTGTCGTGATCTTGGAATTAGAAAGCCGGATAAACTTTAATTTGGGCGACTTACTGAGAGCTGCCAATTGCTCGTCACCAAAATTCGAATTTTGTAATGAGAAATCTATCAGTTCCGGAATGTTAGCAAGCAAATCGCCAACGCCGTCTTCAAACTCAAGAACACCTCGGATCGTCAGGAGGTCAACCGAAGTCTCAACCAGTGGGCTGAGGAGTTCCGGGGAAACGAAGGGGCTGTTCAAGTCAAATGAACGCAGTTGTTTCATGCCAGCGAGGGGGCTTAGGTCGCTGCCAGAGAGTGAATCGGAGTCGATGTCAAGTTTGGTTAGTTGAGGGAAGTTTTCTTGAACGGCGTTAAGACATTTTTCGGTGACCAACAGATCAAGCAATCCTAAAGTCCGAAGTTGCGGCAACTCGTTGAGTTGAGCAACTCCTTCGTCGGTGACTCTCGCGGATTCAATAGTCAGCCATTTTAAATGTTTGGCCTGATCGAGAAACGGGATCGAATGGTCCGTCAATAGTTTCGCGGTCCCGCCATTGAGATAAAGGCGTTCGCATTTCGGCATGTGAATAAGCCAGTCGCAAATTTGGCGAACTTTTTCGTCGTCTGCATTTCGGATGGCGATCCGGTTGAAATTGAAATCACCTGCGGGGATATCCGAAATCTTTCTGACGCGATGTTCGCCGGTGTTGAAGTCGCCGTCGTGGGTCAAAATCCACTTTGCGACTTCGTGCCGGTTGATCGAGGAGTTTAAACGATCGGTAACGAGTTCCGCGGAGCCAAATTGCCTGAGCGTCATGATGGCCAGCGCCATGACTGCGAGGGACAAGCCAGCCAAGGCCAGGCCCTTTCGGGTTGCAAGCTGACAAGTGGGGCGGTCGGAAGGCCGCGTTGGCCGGTTGCCCCAAGAGCTGGCTGTGGAGATCTGACTGACTTGCGGCTGCACTTTTCGCGCAGCTTGGGTGGCCCTTTTTTGGATGACCGACTCGAAAAGCGCCGGCAATGTGTGGGCGGCGGCAAACGGTGACAGAGCCGAGATGAATTCTTGCGTGTTGGAGAATCGTTCGGCGGCGTCATGTTTGATCGCACGGTCGACGATCGCAATTAATTCCGCGGGCAGGTCCGGTCTCACATCACCTAGCGAAGGTGTCGTCTCAGACAATAGCGCCTTCAGTTTTTGGCCTTGGGTTTGATGTTTGGGGTCGTTCCAAATGGCCCGGTCAGCCAACAATCGGAATAGTGTTGCTCCCAGAGAATAGATGTCTGAGCGGGGCGTGACTTCGCGGCTATCGAGACACTGCTCGGGAGACATGTATTCGATTGTTCCCATGATTTGGTTGGTGGATGTCATGGTTTCAAGCTTATTGTCTGCGTTGTTGCATCTCGCCAATCCAAGATCCAAGAGTTTGACGGTGACAGGATGGTGCTCATGGGCGTCAGCTTGGGAGGGTGACCTGTCTAGGCAGAGCATGATGTTCGAGGGCTTGACGTCGCGATGAACGATGTTTCGTTGGTGAGCGTAACCGACGCCCAGTGCGGCTTGGCGGACAAGCTCGCAGGCATTGGAAATGGTAAGTGAGGCTCCCACGGTTCGAGCTAGTTTTGAGAGATCGACGCCCTCTAGTAATTCCATCGCAAGGTAGCAATGACCGTCCGCTTCCCCGGCATCGTAACTGACGACTACATTTGGATGAGTCAGTTTTTGGGCCGTTTGCATTTCGAGTTCGAAGCGTCGGGACGCTTGTTGGTTGCCGATTCGACTGGCAGGAAGCACCTTAAGTGCAACTGAATAATTGAAGTCGAGATGCAGGGCTTGATAGACTACGCCCATGCCCCCAACGCCGATTTTTCTCTCAAGCTTGTAAGGGCCTATTATTCTGGTTTCGAATTCGAGGTGGTCTTCGCCTGACTGCCCCATTGCCCCGCTTTTAGCCTGCCCCATCGTAGAGCCCGGATTGTCACCAAACGAAGGAGATTCGTCGGCTTGGCCGTTTGAGTGTTTCCAATAACTCGCGTGAGTATCGCTATCCTGTCTTGTGGCTTGGTAGTCAGCGATTCGATCGACACAAGTGGAACAAGATTCGATGTGGGATGAGATTTCTTCTGAGAGATTTACGTCGCCAATGAGTCCAATTGAAAACTCGGACAGTAAAGCTGGTGTGGGGCAGCTTTTAAGTTTTGAATTGGGATAATTCATGAACGTTTCCACATCAGTTATCTACTGATTTGAATAATCTCCAACGTTGCCTGCGGCGGATGTCGCATTGGGATATCGGAGCCAAGATGTCGCGTATCTGGGGCGATTCAAACGGAAGCCGAGTAGGGGCGCTATAATTAATGAGACGGTTGAGTTAAACGATAGGACGGTCGGATTAAAGAAACGTCCATTTTCCGGGAAATACTAAAAGTAGACCTGAAAACGTTGTGATTCTCGATACTGCACTAGGATCGTGAACGTTTTCTGAGAGGTCGCGAACGTTTTTTGTGAGGTTGTTAACGCTTTGTCGCGAATGCCAATTCTTACGTTGGAATGAATGTATATTGTTTCACGATTGCTAGGGACAAGACGGTTTCATCGACTGAATTATTGTCCCCATCTCGAACGAATCAAGATTTTGGGTTCTCGCAAACTTTTCGCGCGCTTGCTTTTGTGGCACGCGGTCCGTCGAGATTGAGATACAGCTGAAGCTGAGAAGGCGGGAGGTTTGGGTTAGCGGTCGATCCGTTCGAATAGATCGGCGGGACGGTCTTTCTACACCTCAGTCGGTCGACGACGTCGTCGGATGCTTAATCCCACGCAAAGCCAGCCCAAAGCAAGCGCGCTTGAGGGTTCTGGAACTGCCAGGGTCCAGCCAGCGACGTCGAGAAGAGCGATGTCAAGATCGCTGATCGAAGTGATGACGCCGAGGTCGATCGTGGGGTCCATCAGTCCAAGGTGAGTGCCTGAGAGGGCATCGTCTTTCCAATGACTGGCTTGTCGCCCATCACCGTTGTTGATACCGGTGGAGAATTGTCCCAAGCTTGTCACGCCGCCGTCGAGCGAGAAGTACTTGTCGCTCGTATCGACAGACATGTCGAGGATGCCATCGCCGAGTGCTGCGCTTGCATTTGAAAATCGAAAGAGGTCCGGGATCGTGGCAGTCACGCCGTCCTCCGAAATTCCGGTATTTTCATCCAAGAGATCCACATTACTGATGAACCCCATTCCATGGGCAAGTTCGTGGGCGGCGACACCGATCAGGTCGATCGAAAGAATACCAATGTCGTCTGATCTGTCTGTGTCCCACGAGATAAGGCCACTCAGTCCGCCGGGGTCGTTGCCCACAATAATCAGCATGTCGCGTCCGCCAAGATTCGGATCGGCTAGTCCCAAGGCCATTGCATTGGCGTCTGTCAATTGCACGTTCGAGTTATTGAAGCTTCCGTTATTGTCGAGGTAAGAGGATGCACTATTTCCGTTTTGCGACGTTCGGTTGATCATCAAGTCATAGCTGGCTCCGGACTGAAGGCTACTCACGGCTTGGAAATCGGAAACTGAGTTGGCGTCAGCGGTCATGGCAGCCACGACACTGGCGTAAGAATGATTGGCAAAGTTTGTGTCAGTGCCTGCGAGGAACGTTCCGTTGATCAGTTGCAGTTCTACGTTAATCGTGACGTCATCGGTGAATCGCTCGGACCAAAGATCTGCCCCGTCTTGAAACGCTTGTAAGAATTGGTTTTCGGAGAGCCCGAAACCACCCGATTGAAACGTTGTAATATCGAAATTGAACGTTGGTTGAGCAACCACAGGAGAGATTAAAACGAGCCCGACGACCAACGAGAGAGCATGAGTTTTGATGCGCATGATGAAGTCCTGACTCGAGATTTGAATATCACAGAAGTCGCCATATGATGTCGAATTCAGGCTGACATTGCAAGCTGCTTGAATGGGTGGTGTGGCGTTTGGGCCGTGGACGGTCTTCCACGGGTTGGCAATCGACAAGCGGAGCGGCGTTTTTGATGGCGATTTCGGGATTACTGGTTCGGTGTTTTCTCTCTGGCAATTTCTTTGGCAATTTCTTGGGGGAATTCTTTGGCGTAGATCTTGGCTGCCTCGGAGTAAGGCGGTTTCCAATCGAGTGCCTGGAGGAGGTCTCGTCGTTTCTTCTGGTACCACTTGGGGTTGATCGTCGCTCCGTATCGTTCCAGCAAATCAATGGCCTGGCCATAGTTTCCGGCCCGTCGCAGGACTCGGATTTCGAGCAGGATAAATTCCGGTCTTCCTGGGCCTGCCAAATCGATGAGCGATTGATAAGCGGCCAAAATCTGGAGGTTGAGCGTTTCAGGCGAGGCGATCGGGAATTGAGCCGCGACATCCGGTAGCTCACGGTAAGCAAGTGCCCTGCCCCGGCGGTATAGCGTATGCTCGGTCGCAGGTCGGATTTGAGGGGCCTCGTTGTTTTTGGATTCAAGCAATTTAAGCAACCGGACGCTCAGTAATTCAACTTGTTCTAGATGCTTTTTTCGTCGGACTGGATCGTCGTGCCAGTGGAAATAGAGTTGGAGTAACCCAATGTCTAATGGGTGCTCGTCGAGTGCTTGCTTGATTGTTTTGGCTTGGCCTGCTGCCTGTTCGTCGTCTTGGCTTGCGAGTTCTTTTCGCAACTTAAGAGATCGTGGCGTATTCAATATCGGCTCTGGGCGGAGAACCGGGAAGTTGGGAGAAAGCATGGAGTGAGCCTGCATTTTTCCTGGCATCCAGTTGTTCAACCACTTTCGACGAGCGAGCAGCTCCGGCCTTGCGAACTTCGATCGGGTTTCTGCTGTGGAAAGCTTGATCTGTTCGTCAAGTTGGTTCAGTGTTGAACGCTGCCAATCGGTTGCTGTGATTTTCAGCGGCGTTGCAATCTGTGCAAAGCCTATCGATTCGTATAAGACTGTTGATGAAAAAAGAACCACGGTACAAATGGCCAGTCGAGTAAGGCTCATGTGCGATATCCAGGAAAGCGTTAATGGCAAGGGTCCTTTTTATCCAACTCAGATAAGTGACTTGCTATCCGTTATAACATGGTTCGTCAATTTGCGTTCCTATAATTTGAAGTCTGCATCGTCGCGGTCCGATGACGAGCTCAAGTTTTAAGATGTGTCGGTCATTAGCTGTCGTGATGAACGCAATCTGTTGACTGAAATACTTGTTAGTTCTTAGATCATCGTTAATCAGGAGTAACTCGCCATGTCGGTCGATCGATTACGAATTCCACGGACCCTAAAGCCTTGCTTCCGGTGGCAAGCGATCGCGCGGTTGTCTGTTGCGATCTTGTGTGGCTGGGTTGTTCTATTTGCCGGGCAGACCGCGATTTGCCAGTCTCAAGGATTGCCAGCAAGGATCGATCAAAGCTGGGATAAGCTGTTTACCACTCGTCAAGGCTGGACGGGTGGCGATGGTGGAGGCACGGTTGATCTTGGCAACGGCCGCGTGCTTTGGATGTTCGCCGACTCGTTCGTGGGCGGTGTCGCGGATGGCAAGCATTCCCCCGGTTCGCACATGATCAACAATGCGTTTGCAGTTCAGTCGGTGAACAATCGATCTGAGCCGAAGTTAAAGGAATTCGATTTTAGTTGGGGTCCGCTTGGAACAGATCGAAAGCCGACGGCTTGGTTGGTGCCGGATCCATTTGTCATGAGCCCAGCTCGCAAGATTAAGCCGTTTTCAAAACCACATGGTTGGTTTTGGCCCGCCGGTGGAGGCTGTGTTGTCGAGGAGAAAGGCAAGCGGCGATTGTTCGTGTTCATGTTCCATATGGGAGCCACCGGCGAAACGGGTGTGTGGGGTTTTGAGAATATCGGAGGTGCGATGGCTGTCATCGAGGATCACAGCCGGCCAATCGGGCAATGGAAGGTGCGGCAGATAGATTTGCCATTTACGAAAGACGCGTTGCGCGAACAGGGGCAAGCGGACGTCGAGCCTGCGTTGCTGGAAACGAACTGGGGACTGTCTTGCGTTGGCGCGAGCGAGTCGGGCCAGCACCCTGAATCGGCCTATTTGTATGTCTATGGAGATCAGCACAGCAAATACAAAGATCGTGAGCTTCTGGTTGCGAGAGTTCGGCCCGGGGAGATTGAAGACTTTGGGCGATGGGAGTTTTTCTCGGGAACCCACGGCTGGGTTCGCGATGTAGAACAGGTGGAACCAATCGCCACGAAAATCGGAGCTGAATTCTCAATCGAGAAAGTGACTTTTCAGGGGCAGGAGAAATATGTGATGGTGCATAGCCATCACTTGCTGGGAACTAAAATCTTCATCCGGACCGCCGATGCACCTGAGGGACCTTGGACAAAACCGAGGGCGGTGTACGAGGTCCCTGATGTGAAGAAAAGCAAGAACTATTTTACGTACGCTGCGCGAGGGCATGCGATGGTTTCGCCGGAGGGGCAATTGCTAATAACCTATATCGTCAATTCAAATGATTTTTGGGAAATGGCCGCTGACGCTTCTATCTATCGCCCACGTTGTATTACGGTTCCATTGGAATTAATTTTTGGTTGGGAGTAGATCCCGGAAGTCCAGTGCTTTGTCAAAATGGCTGATCCTCAGGAAAATGGCTAATCCTCAGATTCTGCTTCGACAAAGCACTCGGGGCTTTCAACGGCCTGAAAGCGTACTGCGAGTCAATCTTAGCGATTGGTGCCTTTTCAATTCCATGTTCGTTGCTAATTTGGATTGGGGGCATCGATGACTTGCAAGTCTTCGTGTTTGATAACGCCATTCTGAGTTTCGATTCGAACGCGGTACTTACCGACGGCCAAGTAGTTTTCATAGTTGATAAAATAGGGCTGAAGACTGCTATTCGATTTGACGACGAGGTCCCATCGAATTTGATTGAGGCCTTGTTTGCCAGCCAACGAAAATGTTTTCAAGGCTTTCTCGTTGACCTCGGAGGGGTCGCCAGAATTCGTTGGCGTCTTGGGCATGGGGAGTGAGCCAGATTGCCAAATTGAGATTTTCACCTCGCCGGGTTCGTTCAGCCAGTATGTGATGGGAGTTTTTTCAACACCGCGAAAATTCAATCCTGGGCGTGTGTCACTCAGGTACGGCCGCTTGGCGACGGGAATTGGGAACAGCAAGGTGTCTTGGCGAGACGTAGGCTGGAGCGTTTGAAGTTCGTGGATCGGGGCCATGTTCAGCTTGTAGATTCCCCGTCCATGCGTGGCGATGACGAGGTCTTTTTCACGTTCCTGGAAAGCCAGATCCGCGACGCTGCAGGCCGGGAGGTTCTTGCCTAGCATCGACCAAGTTTGCCCACGGTTTGTCGAAATGAAAACGCCACGATAAGTTCCCACATACAAAATGTTTGGATGGACTGGATCTTCCAGGATCACGTTCGCTGGCTCGTTTGGCAGATTGGCCGAGATGGACGACCAAGTGCCCCCACGGTCTTCGGTGCAGTAGAGATGGCTTTGGAAGTCATCGTAGTTAAGGCCCGTGATCGCAAGGTAGGCACGAGAATCCGAAAACTTGGAGGGGCAAATGCTGCGAACGTAGCCAGCCGGTAATTGCTGTGTTCTGTCCAGCCAGGGTTCGCCGCCGGTTTCGCTTATCAAGACCGTTCCTTTATCGGTTCCGAGATAAATCAGCCCAGCGACTCGTGGGGATTCCGCCAAAGTCGCGGCGGCCAGCGAGATTCGTTTCTCGGTTTGCTGTTTCTCTTCGATGGAGTTTAGGTCTGGACTGACAAGTGACCATTGGTCGCCGCGATTGGTGCTTTTGAAGACATAGTTTCCCGCGAGGTAGAGCGTATTCGATTCGTGAGGTGAAATGATCATGGGCGCGACAAAGTTGAATTTGAGTTTCCCTGGATGCTCTTGAGGCAGGGATGGACGAATCGCCTTTGACCGTTGAGTCGTCATGTTTTTTCGTCGGAAAGCTCCCTCCTGGGCGCTGAAGTAAACGGTGTTCGAGTCGCTTGGATCGACAAGCGTCAGGCAGCCGTCGCCACCATTCCAAGGATCGATCCACAAGTACTTCCATGCGTCGGTGCCGGTTGGATCCCATTCTTTCGCGGGGCCAAACACGGACGCATCGTCTTGAGCACCGGCGAAGATTCGATAGGGCGTTTCCTGGTCGAGTTCTAGATCGTAGAACTCTCCCGTTGGCAAGTTGTTGAAATGCACCCAAGATTTCCCCTTGTCAAAACTTTGGTACAGGCCACCGTCGTTGCCCAGTACGAGATGCTGTGGGTTACTGGGGTTGATCCACAGCTCGCAATGATCCAAGTGCAAACCACTGGCCGCGCTCGGCGTCACGTGCGAAATCTTGCCGCCCAAGTACTCAAATGTTTCGCCTCCGTTTGTGCTATGCGCCACGCGAACACCAAGCCCGTAAATCTCTTCGTCATCCTGTGGGTTGACATAGATGTCCGCAAAATACCAACCGATACGGGAGAGGAACGGCAAGTCCATTCGGTGAGTTCGAGTCCAATGGGCTCCGCCGTCAAGGCTCTTAAAGACCTCGGCCGCACCACCGCTTTCGCTGAATTCTCGATTGTCGACCAAGGCGTAGACCTTGTTGGAATTGGAATGCGATACCGCCAATCCGATCCTTCCCACTTGGTCACCCGTGGGCAAACCCAGGCTGGATTTTTCCCAGTTAACTCCGCCGTCATTGCTTTTGTAGACTGAGCTGTTCTTGCCGCTGACGCCAGGGTGGTTCTCCCACATCGAAGCGTAAACGGTGGTCGGGTCGTTATGTGACCAGACGACATCGTTGGCGCCGGTGTGCTCATTAATTTTGAGCACGTGTTGCCACGATGTGCCCCCGTCTTCCGTTCGATACAAACCTCGGTTGGGATTGCTTGACCAGAAATGACCGAGGACCGCGACCATGGCGATGTCTGGATTCTGGGGATGAACAGCGATCTCGCCGATATGCCATGAATCGGCCAGTCCCAAGTGCCTCCAGTTTTCTCCGCCGTCATCAGACCGGTAGACCCCGGTGCCAGGTATCGTAAAGTTCCTGGCTTTCTTGAGGCTTTCTCCCGAGCCAAGATAAATGACATTTGGATCGGAGGGAGCCAAGGCAATATCACCGATCCCATGGCTCGCTTGATTCTCGAAGATGGGACGCCAGGTGACGCCGTTGTTCGTCGTCTTCCAAAGGTTTCCGGAACCGAACGCAGAATAGATGGTTCCTGGTTTCGAAGGGTCAAGCTGAACCGATTCCACTCGAGCTGAATTGACGACAGGCCCGAGGCTGATCCAGCCCAACCCGAATAGCGTTTCGCGTTTCATTTGTTGGTAGGACTCGAATGAGTCAACCAGCGGCGAGTTGGGTTGTTGCAACTTGGGCTGTTGTGAAACTGCGGGAACGCAGATCGTCAAAAAAATCACAGTCAGCAGCAGAGGAAGAAATCGCATGGTCAATCCAAACGTTGAGTTACTCGGGCTTGGGGTGCAAATGGAAGCCACTTATCATAGGCCGGCACGAAAGATTTTAAAGCTCAAACTAAGAATGCAGGCCAGCAACGAGTCGTTGGGATGCATCAAAAACAATTGGGCTCGCTTGGCGTGGATTGTCGCGATGTAGTAGGACGTCTTCTGGGAAATCGCCAAGACTCAACTAAAACTCTGGGAGCTCGCCGAGGTTGTCGCATTCCGTTTCTTGGTAGGACGTTTTGAGAAACTTCTGGTCGAGGACTTCGACCACGATTACCTCGGCCCCAATTGTGTATTTCCCATCATGGGCGCTGGGCAGCGTCACCATCCCGATGCCCTGCTCTTCAATGGCCTTGATGACCGCTGAGCGAGGATAGATCCGGAGATCCGATAGTTTATTGTCCGACGAAACGGTGTGGGCTTGCACGCTGTTGATTCGATTGTGGACTCGGTCATATTGAACGGCTGAAATGCCGTAGCGTGGCTTGGACATGCTGCTGTTCGGGGAAATTGAAAAATGGAACAGGTAGTTTTCAGATTCGGTAGCATCGGATTCTAAGCCATTCCGACGAAGACGCGAAGCGCGAACAAAGCTTTAAGGGGCCGCCTGTGTTGGTAAATTCATTGGGACATTTAGAATACGTTCGAGTTTGTCAATCGTTTATTAGGTGGAACGTTCTAATTGGCTTGCATCAGTTGCTTCTGTTCTCAGGACGGAATCGTACCCTAGTCGTTTACTGGCTGGTTGATTCTGAATGCGAGACAATAGATCGTTTAACGATTATCCGGAAGGCGACGATGCTAAACGCAGAGCGCTTTCAGGCGAGCCTTGAATGTTTGGGGAATTCAATTCCTGGCAAATACTTGATTTAAATTGGCGTCCATAAATAAGCAGCTGAAGTCCTCTCTTGTTTCAGTTTTTTTTGAGCTAAAAAAAGTCCCTTTGGTAGAATGAGGTACCTCCAAGCTAGTCTAGGTTTGGTCTGAGTCTGGCGTCCTGAAGGTACTGCTGAACATTGGCTTTGGCCTTGTTTGGTACAATCCCGTTGGTGTTTCAATTGCCAAGGTATGCTTGCTTTTTTGCAAAGCGATGGCTACAAAAGTCCTGCGTTCGCTTGAATCGCATGAGTTATTTAGCTGTCTGAGAGTGCTGGAAGATATTGAATTGAAGTATCTGGGGAGACGCTGCAAGGTTGAGTATGTCGAATATAGATCCTGTATCACTGTGGATTGAGGAGCTCCGGCAAGCGGATGAGGTGGCTGCGCACAATGTTTGGCAACATTTTGCGGCTCGTCTTCACCAGTCTGCTCGCAAAAATTTGCGTGCCAAGACCAAGCGAGTTTATGACGAGGAGGACGTCGTTGTGAGTATGTTTCACAGCGTGTGCCGCGGGCTCGCCGAGGGGCGATTTCCAGATCTCCAAGACCGCGACAGTTTGTGGCGTCTGATGTTGGTCGTTACCGGGCACAAGATTTCCAATCGTCATCGCTACGACCAGCGGCAGCGGCGGGACAATCGCCGGACTTTAACCGATTCTGTGTTCATGGAACGGCAGAGCGAGCAGGCGAGTCAACTGGGAAACGGGCTGCTTTCCCGAGAACCGACGCCAGAGTTCGTAGCTGAGTTTCATGAGACGTCGGAACGATTGTTCGGGGCTCTCGAGGATCCCGATTTACAGGGAATCGCTGCGCTTCGAATTGAAGGCTACGACGATAGCGAGATTGCCGATCGAATGGATTGTTCAAGACGTACTGTTCAGCGTCGTCTGACAATGATTCGACAGATCTGGGAGTCACGGGAGTTGATTAATTAATGAGTGAATTGAGTGAGTTTGATGATCTGTCGAATGATCAAATGCAGGTGGTTGATTCGTTTTGCATGTCGTTTGAACGTGCCCAGCGATCTGGGACTGCGGATTCAATTGAGCAAGTACTAGGATCTGTTCCCAAGGATCTGCAGTCCGCTGTTTTCCAGGAGCTCTTGGCGATCGAGCTAGAATGGCTGCGTTCAAAATCTGCCGAGCTCGATATTGCGAACTACCTTGAACGATTTCCTGACCAACATGAAGAAATTCATCGACTCGTTAATGCCAGCGAGGCACATGAATCGAACTTGATTGGCACCGCTCCAGTCAACGGTGTTTCGATTCGGTGTCCAACAAGTGTTGATCCCTCAGGGGGGACTGTAATTGATGACCGATATACAATTATTGAACCCATCGGCGAAGGCGGAATGGGGGCAGTCTTTCTGGCCGAGCAACACACGCCGGTTAAACGGCAGGTGGCGATCAAATTCATTAGGGGAGGCATGGATTCGAAAGCGGTACTCGCCCGTTTTGACATCGAGAGAAATTCGCTGGCGTTAATGGACCATCCAGGGATCGCCCAGGTCTATGACGGCGGACAATCGGCCGATGGCCTGCCCTACTTTGTCATGGAGCTGGTTCGCGGTGTTCCGATCACTCGTTATTGCGACGAGAAATCTCTGGATGTCCGAGCCCGCTTGAAGCTATTTGTTTCGGTTTGCAAATCCGTCCAGCATGCCCATTTGAAAGGTATTATTCACCGCGACCTGAAGCCGGGAAACATTCTGGTAAGTGAAGTCGACGGTGAGCCGTTCAGTAAGGTCATTGATTTTGGTGTCGCCAAAGCAGTCGATAGGAAGTTGACTGAAAAAAGTCTGGCGGCCACCGACATGATCGTCGGCACTCCGGCCTACATGTCGCCAGAGCAAGCGGATCCGATGTCGATGGACATCGATATGCGAACGGATGTCTATTCGCTTGGCGTTGTGTTGTTTGAGCTGCTTGTGGGGACGCCGCCGTATGATGCCGCAGACTTACCGGGAGGATCCATCTTTGATTTTCTTAGAAAGGTCCGCGAGTCCGATTCACCACGACCCAGCACGAAAGTAAATTCAGCCGCGAAACTTACAGAAATTGCGGCCGACCGTCGAGTTGAGCCAGAAAAACTGGCACGCCTGTTACGCGGTGAACTCGATTGGATCGCACTCAAAGCGTTAGAAAAAGATCGTTCACGTCGTTACGAAACAGTCAATGGTTTTTCGCGGGACGTTGAGCGATATCTGGCTGGCGATGTTGTTGAAGCACGACCGCCAAGCAATGCCTACCGGCTGAAGAAAATCATGGCGAGAAACAAGGGAATGGTGTTGGCCGCAAGCTTGCTTTTCCTGACGCTTTCTGCCGGCGTCATTGGCACGGGTTGGGGAATGCTGGAAGCTCAGGCAAATGCCGAGGCCGCTCGCTTGGAAACCGTTGAAAAAGAGGCGGCCCGGGAAAACGAAGTCCGGGAACGAAAATACGCCGAGGCGGTTGCTGAATTTGTTGAAAAAGATTTTCTTGCGCTCACGACGCTTAGGGGGCGGTTGGATAACGATGGTGATGAGTCGTTGATCAACAAAGATAGTACGTTGCGTGACTTGCTCGATCGGGCTGATGAAAAACTGAACTCGCGGACAGACCTAGCTCCTCGCATCGAAGGTCGATTGCGGTGGATGATCGGGAAAAGCTACCAGCGATTGCATGAGTTTGAATTTGCAATCGAGTCGCTTGAGCGATCTGTTGACCGGTACACGGAAGTTTTCGGCAAGGACCATTTTGATACACTGCAGGCCCAGTATGGGCTGGCCGAAGCACTTCAAGAGAATGGTCAATATGGGCGTGCGCTGACTTTGTTAACAGACACCATTGCTAGAATGAAGTCCCTCTTGGGGCCGGAGCACGACGCGACGCTTAAAAGTGTGGGATTGCTTGCTGGAAACTATCGTTTCACCGGGGAGCCTGCAAAAGCAGTTCGGATTCTGGAAGACCTGCTCGCAATATCGAAGTCTCGCTATGGAGAAAAAGACCGGCAGACGCTCGTCGGAATGTACGAACTAGCGCTGGCCTATAAAAGTGCTGATCAGTCAAACAAGGCGGTGAAACTTTTGGAGAAGACATTGCAATTGCAAACTGAAACGCTGGATGAAAACCACCCTGATATCGACGCGTGTCGGAGTGAACTTGGTGGATTGTATCTCAATCTTGGTCAACACAAAAAAGCACGGCCACTACTTGAGCAAGGGTTGGAATGGTCGAAAGCAAACTACGGGCCCGACCATAATAGGACGATCTATTCGAGGGTTAGCCTAACCCGGCTCTACTGCTATTTGAGGGAGCAGGATTTGGCATTACCAATGGCTCTTGAAAATCTGGAGATTACCAAGAATGCGTTCGCCCCCGATCATCCAAACATTGCCAAGGCTATGTACGAGTTGGCAATGGTTTATCATTCGGGTGGTGATTATGCCCAAGCATTGTCATGGTTTGAAAAAGTATTGGAGAAATGTAAGGCTGATCTTAGCGAGAATCATCCCTTCACGATGGTTGCGATGGCAAACGTAGCTAGCTGCCTTCGTAAGGTGGGGCAGCTGGCTGAGGCGCAGAAGATAAACGAGGCAAGCTTGAAGATGGCAAAAGAGGTTTGGGGTGACGATCACTCCAAAACGGTCGATATTAAGTCGGGACTTGCCGGAGGGTATTGGCGGCAAGGAAATTTGGCTCGTTCCGTTCCTCTATTCGAAGAAGTCTTGAAATTCCAGGAATCGAAAAACGGCCGCAATCATCCAAATACACTTTTGGCGATTGCAAACTTGGGCGTCAATTATCGTGATGCGGGTCGGTTCGACGAATCGGTGGCGCTGCTCGAGGAAGCCTATCGAGCAATCCCCAATATGCCTGAGCTTGGTTCTTTTGGTCCTGAGTTGCTGGACGCGTATTTGAAAGCGGGCCAAGTCGACAAGGGACTTGCTCTTGTTATAGATCTTGTTAAGGATGCGCGACGTAGGCTACCGGAGGGCAGTCTCAAACTATCCACTTCGCTGACCCAGATTGGGAGATTTTTGTTGGAAGGCGATTTGGCAAAGGGAGCAGAGCCTTTATTGAGGGAAAGCGTGGCGATTCAATTGCAACTCGCTTCGGAATCGTCGGACACGTATGCGGGAGTCGCCCTGCTTGGAGAAGCCTTAGTAAGGCAGGAGAAGCTTGCTGAGGGAGAAGAGCGGTTGGTCCAAGCCGCTGAGGGGATGAAACGTTTCGCAGATGCTACTGCCGGCAGCATGCAAAATCGACTTGTTGAGGTCGTCAAGCAATTGATCGACTTAGCCACCGCACTCGACCGTCCTGACGACGTGGCGAAATGGGAGGCCGAATTGGCCCTTCTTCGCGCGGGATCTGGCTTGGACGACCCGAATTAAGTGCTGCTGTGGTTCCGGTGCCCGCAGGACATACACACGGAAATCGGCTACCGTGACTCTTGCATCGGAACTGGAGATGCCTTGGAGTTTTTCAAGCCTTCCGATTTCTCGCAACGATGACAAGGCAGTGACCTAGAAGTGGTGGTTAGTGTTTCTGGAAGGCCCTGTCGTAAATCGACCAGTAGCAATCCCAGCCGGCGTTTACCGATCTGAGGCAAGCGTCCAGCTTGAAATCGTCTGCCCTGAACCCCCAGGATTCTAACGAATTGAACTTGGGCTATCGGGGCCGTCTTCCGCCTGGAAGGTTGCCCCCTTCGCGTCGCCATTTAGTTGAAATTCGATCGCTTCGATGCGGCGTTTGACAAACGGCTTGATCGCATAAACTCGCCGTTGAACTGCGCGGTTGGTTCCGCTTGAGTCGCCATCAATTCCCATTTTCAACCCCTCGAATTCTTTGGGTGTTTCCTGCAAGAGTGGCGAAAGCACTTTTTCAAGACTGTCGATCTTGGTGAATGTTTTTTCTTCCGTAAAGTGCTCGTGGAATAATGCTTTGTAGCGGTCTTGGTATAGTTTGGTAAATGCTTCGACTTCAAACAAACGCTTCAGAAATCGGCGTTCCCCCCCAAGGCCGGTCAATATTCTAGTTGACCATCGCGCTCGGCGATGTTTGCAAATCCGAAGATGGCCACAATTGAGATCGAAAGGAAGGAAGTCTTGGAGCCAATGTTCATTCAGTAATCCAAAGATGAAGAAGTCTTCTGTCGTGATTGCTCAACGTAGAGTTTGTGGTGAGCAATCTGCCTATCTGCAGGCCAGGTTCGCTATTTTGCAAAACGATTTGCCTAAGCGGTTATCGCGAATAGTTTTTTCTTAGAAGACAACAATGAGTGCTGGTCTGAGAAGTTTCCAGGAAATAGTCGCGATTGCGACAGTTAAACGTTTTTTGAATTGCGATCGCGGCGGCGAATCGGTAATTCTTCAGGGAATTACGATACTAAACAGGCGAGTCCGAACTCATCTACGTCCTA
>JBLINZ010000030.1:0-25310 GCA_047639375.1 Mariniblastus sp.
GACTCAACCGTTCTGGCTTGGCCACGTCCGATGCAGGCCAGTTTATGGCCAAACAAAGGCTGGAAGATCGACCCATCGACTAACCCAGGATGCTCCCATGTATTTCGATATTCCAAAATGCCATCCGCCAGCACGAGGATTGGAATCCTGTTTTGGGTATGCCATTTTCGGAGGGCATGTAACTCTTCCCAGCGATAATGCATGTGAGTGATCAGCACGCCCGCGTCGTCGGGAATACGCCAGTTCGGCAAATAGTCCTCGACGATTGCGGATGGAAACGTGGCCTGATCCATCCAGCTTGAATAGACACCGCTGTCCTCGGCGAACCGACACAGAATGTAAGCTTTCAAATCAGACACATGGTTCCTAACCAATGAAGATGAGGCAATGCAATTGCAGTTGGGTTCGTTGTTGAATTAGCGGCGGGACTAAATCGTGTTGTCAATTCCTGGCTCGCGAACCATTTCCAGTTGATGCGGCAATTGCTTGACCCAATCGCCGTTCGATTCGTAGCCCATCGCTTGGAGTTGTTCACCGACGAGCGCGTCGAACAATTCACCGTCAGCGAGAGTGAAGTAATTTTTCCAGTCGCCAACGATGCCCTTGCGTGCTTTCGCCGTGGGCACTTCTTGTCCTGGAGGGCGACCTGACATCCGTTCAAATGTAGCTTCCTCGGCACACTGTTCGGCAATCGCGACCGAAGCATCGACTCCAAGCGATTCGAACAATTTGGTGAGCGCCTCGGGCATGTCGTCTTTCATTTCTTCATAAGTGATTCTTGCATCAGGTTGCGTGTTTTCAAACAAGTCGATGGTTTCGCTCCAGTTCTCAGCCCACTTTTTGATGACTTTGACATCGAAGAATCGCTCGAGCTTCATCCCGGGAACCGGATTTACAAAAAACTCATACCGATCAGTGCCTTCAGCATCCTTCAACAACCAATCAAACGCTCCACTGGTCAGCACGTCTCGTCCGTCACGGACGAGATGGATGATTTTCGATTCTGGAAACAAGCGACGGATTTCGGAGACAACCAAGTTCGCCGTTCCGGGGTACGGCGTGATTTTGTCAATGATGATGTTCTTGCCCGTCCGAGCTTGGGCGAAATGGCAGAGAAAATTCACAAACGATTTCTTGAAATCTTCAACGAAGGTTCCGTAATCGCGATTCATGAACTGATAAAAATAGTGCATCCCGAACGCATCCGCATACTTATCGAATGTAATCCGGGGCGCTGTACTGCCGTCGTTGTTTTTCCAGACTTCACAAAAGTCGCCAAACAGCCGCTGCTCGGTACCGAAAATTTCCGGGTGTCCATTCAACGCAGTCGTGAGCCATGTCGAGCCGCTGCGGGGGGCGCTGATGATGAAATGAATTTGTGGTTTATCCATTAACTTTCCAACCGTGTTGCATCTTGGTGATTCCAGTCAAGCCGTAGCCGTTGGCATCTGTGGGGGGACCAACAATTCGGAACACGCCACGCAATGAACTACGATGGTAAAAATCGGTAACTCCGGGCCCCAATAAAGAAATATTGAAATGGTAGGAGCCGATTAGGAGCGGGATTTCCGGAAGTTTAAGCGTGACAAAGGTCCCGGGAACTTCTACGTCGAACTGTACACCCTGAAATGCAGTCGAGATCGAACTTAATACGCCATGGACCGGAGAACACAACGCGACGACCAGTCGTGCGTTTTTCACCGGTTGTTCCGCGTTCAAGCGGACCCGAACCTGCATCGATTCGCCAGTTTCAAATTCGGTCTGGGGAACCCCTGCTTCATTGCAGACTTCGACATCGGCGACACTGGCCGTTAACCCGGTGGACTCTTTCTGTTTCGCTCGGACACGATCGCTCGCGCCAAGCGTCTCCTCATAGATCGTGCAGCCGGTTTCCAGGTCGCCGTCATGGACAATTTTACCTTCCCCAAACACAACGGACCTAGTCGCAACGCGTTGCAACATTCCCACGGCATGGGTCACCAGGATGATTGAGACGCCGGACTTTACGAGCTTGTTCAAATGAGCAAAACACTTCATGCGGAAACCGACATCGCCGACGGCCAGGACTTCATCCATCAGCAGCAGTTGTGGCCGCAAGTTCGCGGCGACGGAAAACCCTAGCCGCACTCGCATGCCTGTACTGTAGGTCTTGATGGGGTCATCGATGACGTGGCCGAGTTCGGCGAACTCGACGATCTCGTCGAACAGTAAATCGACTTCCGTTTTCTTCATCCCCAACACCGCAGCGTTGATGTAGACGTTTTCGCGTCCCGAGAGAATAGGATTGAAGCCTGTTCCAAGCTCAATCAAAGCTCCAATCTTGCCGCGAATGGAGATCGATCCAGAGTCCGGTTTGATCAAGCCGTTGATCATTTTAAGCATCGTGCTCTTGCCGGCGCCATTCGGGCCGATCATCGCCAAGCACTCACCTCGATCGACTTGGAAGTTCGCATTGCGAATCGCGAAAAATTCTCCGGTCCGCAAATCTTGATGCGTCCGTTCGCGTCCGGCTCCGATAACTTCGCGGCCTAGGTCTTTGAGCCCATACCACATCGCCCGCTTAAGATGTCGGCAATAGATTTTCCAAACGTCGTTGACGTCGAGAATGACATCGTTCGAAGGCGTGCTTGTATGATACATGGGATTCCAAGCTCAGCCGCTTAGGCTGACATCCTTTCGACAAGAACGGGAATCGAGATTCGATACACAATCAATCCTAACAAGACAATTGGTAAACTCAGGAGGCCGGCCCCAAGCCCAATTGCCAAGTGTTCGGAAGAGCCCAGCAACAGCCAGTCTCT
Organism: Mariniblastus sp.; assembly: GCA_047639375.1. Taxonomy (GTDB): domain Bacteria; phylum Planctomycetota; class Planctomycetia; order Pirellulales; family Pirellulaceae; genus Mariniblastus. The sequence goes on from JBLINZ010000030.1 coordinate 2,802, forward strand.
GGCCAGAAGCAATAACGGGCTGGCCGGATTTACCCAATTCAAAAGCGACCCTGGGAACGTTTTAAGCGGCACATAAATGATTGGCGTGATGATCATCCAGAACGGCACGACCATTCCAATGAACCGTCCTACGTCTTGATAAAGCGAACCAAACGGCATGACCAAGAGGCCGAGCCCGGCACCCAGTAACACCAGTCCCAGAATGGCAAATGGAGCCAGTAAGATCGTCCAATGAATCGAAATTTGGAAAATCAGGAACGCAGGGATCAGCAGCAGCAAGCGAATGGCGAGGTCAAACAGGACTTCACCAATTCCCACCAGCAACAGCGATTCCCGTGGGAAATTGAGTTTACTAATCATGCTCCGATTCTTGTTGAGCACGTCCAGCGGCATTTGAAACGCATCAATGAACGCCTGCCAGAGAATCATCCCTGAGAGAATGTAGACGGTGCCGTTGACTTGGGTGTCTCCCAATTCAAACACGCCGGCCTCGCGAAGAAAAATCCAAATGGCGGTGTTGGCAATTGGAGGGAGAAATGCCCAAAACAGACCGAGCAGCGTTTGACGATAGAGGCCGCGAATGTTTCGCAGGAACAATCGCCAAGCCAGCTCTCGGCCAGCCAAGAAATCGGCTGCGATATTGGCAATTAGTTTGAAGGGAGTACGGATCTCTGAACGAGCGTCGTACTGCGTGACCTTGTCCGATGTTTGCAAGGGCGGGAGGGAATCGACGGCTTCCGTTGTTTGCGCAGGAGGAGCCTGTTTGCGGCGTTCGACCGCAATCGGTTCGTCGGCACCGAAGTCTTTCGAATTGCTCGAATCAGTAGTCATTCAACATCGAAAAAGTTAAACCAAGTCAGTCAAAATCGATTAAGCCAAGCCAACGCGGATCAAGTCGTGAAGGTGGATTACACCGACCAATTTTCCTGATTCGGTGACGGGCAACACCGTGATGCCGTTGTCTTCCATCAACCGCAAAGCCTCGGCTGCCAAGGCCCCCGCCCCAATGGACTTGGGGTTTCTGCTCATGTGATTTGACAGTGCTTGCTGCCAAACGTTCCCTGATTCCGCAGGCGTGTGCGGGGATTTTCCTGAGGATTCAATGATTCGCCGCAAATCGCCGTCTGTCACAACGCCGACGACTTCTTGATTTTCCGCCACCGCAAAGACCGCCCCCATCCCCTTGGCTGAAATCACTGCGATGGCTTGTTCTAATGTGGTTTCCTGAGCCAAGATTTTTGGCACCGCATCACCGACGTGCATCAGGTCAGCGACCTTGATTAAGAGTTTTCCGCCTAAGTTTCCACCTGGATGAAAAATCGCGAATTGCTCTTTGGTAAAACCTCGGCGATTCATCAAGGCGACGGCCAACGCATCGCACATGGCGAGGGCGACGGTGGTGCTGCTAGTCGGGGCGACCGCAATGGGGTCGGCTTCTGACTCGACGCCGGTGTCAAGCACGACTTGGCAACGAGCTGCCAACGAGCTGCCTGCATTGCCTGTGAGCCCAATCACCGGCACGTTGATCCGGGCCATGAATGGTAACAAGCCAATGATTTCTCGCGTTTCTCCACTATTGGACAGCACAACAAGCACATCGTTCTCGGTTACGATTCCGAGATCACCATGGACGGCTTCGCCCGGATGAAGAAAGACAGCGGGTGTTCCAGTGCTGCAGAACGTGGCGGCAGATTTTCGGGCAATGCACCCCATTTTCCCCATTCCGGTAACGATCACACGACCGGTGCAGTCCAGCAGGATTTGGACCGCGGTTTCAACGGAAAGATCAACGCGTTCGGCCGCGGCTAAGATTGCTTCTGCTTCTTTCCGCAAGACATCGATGACTTGTGATTCAGTTGGTGTCCGGTTCTCGGGAGTGGTCGAGCCGGAATTTGAAGATTGATTATTCATGCGATTCCTTTCCGACGATTGTAACAACCTGTTTGAATTGAAACGAAACTCGCGATCGCCTACCCAGTTTCACAAGCTGGCAGCTGGTGTCGGTAAATCTCGGGGATCGCTGCTTTTCTACGATCCCCATCTTGTTCGGCTGGTTGCAAAAAAAAACACGGTCGACGTTTTTGTTGTCGACCGTGTTTGAAGTGCACTCCGCTGCCACCGCCATGAGATTAACTCTGGCTGCACTTTCCACCGGCGTCATCCAATTGGGTCCGCCGGGTTCAAATGCTCGAATAAGACAAGCTCATTCGAAATGGTAACGATTCTGCACGAAACTATTTTGGTAATTCAAAGATCGACTTTCTGGTTTTAGCATTTCACTAAATTTCGCTGGCTTACTTACGTGGTTCTGAAAGGTCGGGACCTTCCAAAATCGTGTGGCCAGTGGTGCGACCAGAGGGGCCGGCTTTCGCCGCTTCTTTAAGCCTGAAGATCTCTCTCTGCATCTGAAGTATTTGCTGTCGTTGTTGCCCAATCAGTCGTTGGTCAGCCGGATTGGAGCGGGAAGTACTTTTCGATCCCAAGCCATTGTTTCCGGTGGGCTGTGTGGTCCGTCGTGAAGCCGTGTTAAGCTGATTCATGACCGACCGCATTCCCGTCTGAGGTTTGTCGTCATCTTCGGCGGCGATCCTAAAGTCGTTTTTCTGATTCGGTGCCGATGTTTTTTGAAGCTCGCCTTCTTTGGGGGCCACGCCGAATTGGATCAAGACTTTTTTCTCTTGGTCACGGCGAGCAAATTCAAATTCGATCTGATCTCCCTGACCAAGGATCTCCGTGATTTCGTTGAATTCATCCATGGATGCGACCTTGACGCCACCCACAGCAAGTACGACATCGCCTCGGCGAATGCCTGCCTGATCAGCGTTGCCCTTGGAGGCAACTTTGGTGACGACGAACTTTTCGCCGTCTTTTTCTTTTTTGGACTCCAAGTACATTCCGAAACCAAGCGACGTTTTCTGAGCGGAACGGTTTGCATTGGTGGCTGGTTTGGGTTCCGTCAATCGGGCCTGATCGAACTGATTGGCCAATCGGTTAGCAATCGTCGGAGTTGGTTGGCGTTTGGCGCGTGTTGGTGTCGCGGACCCGCCTGGCCGAACGGCGGGTGTCGGTGATTTTTTTGCCGATGAACGTTTGGCAGACGTTGATTTTTTGTCCTTGGATTTTGACTTGTCGGCTGACGCGGGCTTCTTGTCAGAGTTGCTCGAGAGATCTTCCCGAATGCGTTTAAGAATTCGGCCGTTGCCGAATAGTCGATCTTGGCAGTTAGCGGACGAACTGCCGCAGAAGACCACGGTCGCCAGAACTGCGATCATCAATATTTGAAATTGTTTCATTTCTGAACTTCCTTGTTCGAGACTTGATTCGCTTGTTATCGCTTTCGGTGCCAATTCATCGAGCCCGCCCCGGCTGTTAACGCCGATGACGTAGCAAGTGGTCATTGGTTATTCGTCCGAACGACGGAAAAAATCAAACTTCTGATGCTGAATGGGCAGGATTTGAAAGCCAAAACATTAATTGTAGTCGCCCTGATCGTTGCAATTGGCAGACAATGTTAAACCGTGAGGTATGTAGGGCCGCGGTTGTTTCAAACGACGTGATCGTGCTGGCACGCAATCGTAAGCGAATAGGAATTGCTGTTGGCGGGGTAAGTCCGCAACTGCTACCAGCGATGGTGGGCCGGATGGTCTGGCTTGACGGAAACAAAAGTTCCTCGGCAGCGGGCGGAGACTTCTCCGGCAGGACCGAGCGTGCCTTCGACTACCGCTTTCCGATGGGAAGATTCAATAATCCAAGCCACCAATTCAAGCTCAACATTGGACGCCGTTGGCTTTTCAAACGTGACTGAATAGTTCGCGGTCACGCAACAAGGTGGGACTTCGAGATCATTTTTGATCATCAAATGCCAAGCCGCGGTCCAGTTCATATGACAGTCGAGCAGTGAGCCAATGATGCCACCGTTGACCATGCCCTCGAAAGCTTGATGGTGCGAAGCCGGGCGAAAGCTGGCTTTGACTTGGTCTCCAACGACAAAACTCTTAATTTGCAGGCCCTTGTCGTTCGCCGGCCCGCAGCCGAAACAGATTAAATTGGGCGCGAATTGATCTTGAAGGTTGACAGCAGGATCCATGTTTGCTTCCTATTTTTTTCGCAATACCAATACGGTTTGACGAACATGATGACAAGGCAGGATCTCGACGATCTCAAAGAACCGGCCCCAGACTTGTCGAAGATAATTGTTCGAATGAAAGACTTGGGCTCGATACGGCCCCGATTGGGCAAACCGATAGACCATCCTTGTGTCAGGCATCGGATGTTGCAGTTTCTCTCGTACCGTTGGATCAATAGTTAGCATCGACTGGACCAGTCGATTCTGTTCGTTGTCGACTTGGTCGCGAATGACTTCCCAAGTGTCTTCGTTGTGGACGGTCAAATATGCCAAGCCATCGTCGTGCATGATTCGACGCAACTCTGCTAGCCAACAGGTTTCAAACGTATCGATGTGTGTGAACACGGAAAACGCAGAAATGATATCCACGGAATTATCGCGGATCGGCAACGTTGGGATGCAGTGATTGAAGATTGGCTTGACCGTGTGCGGCAAGTGCTCAGACAACCAGCGAATATGTCGGGCATTGATGTCACTGCCCCAGATTTCTGGGATGTCGGTTTGAACAGCAAAATGCCGTAGTACTCGACCTGAGGCGCTGCCGAAATCAAAAACCGATTTCGGTTTGACGCCATAGCGATTCGCGACGTCCATGATTTTTAGAAAATCTTCGAGCCCACTCATCCAGTATGCGCCGTCAAACCCGGGCGTGTATCCTTCGCGATCAGCTGGACTTGGGATCGGAAACGAATCTCGCTGGATAGCTTCCTGAAGGTTTAAATTCCCCAACAACGGCTGGATCGCTTGCAGACGAATAGGATTGGAAAACTCCGATTCAGGTAGCTGATTGGGTGGATCCAGATTTTCGAAAGGCTCGATGTCGAGCGTGTTCCGAGATATGTCTTCCTCCCAAGCTACCGGACGACTTCCTTGTAACCGCTGTGTGATCAGCTGATTCGTTTCGTCTTGGGACAAGCAATCTTCAATTTTCTTTGGCTTTGGCATCAATGAATCACAGAGGCAAAACTGAACAAGATAACGACCGGTCAATCGGCTCGTCCAATCGTATCACATTTGGCTAAAAATGACTGGTCGGACTCAGCCCTCCGTTTGGTGTCAAACGGGTAAACCTATTTCTTGATCGGATGGAGGACGTCTCAACCCAAGCAAATTTCGTCCTAATTGCTGTGACTTCTTGGCAAAATCGACAATTTGTATCCTCCCCTCGGCTCGGTTTTGCTAACAATAAAAACCGCTTGGCAACTAGAGAGTCTAGCCCAAGCGGTGCATTCAGTTAGCTGGCATGGGCCACCGCAAAAGGATTAGGCAAGCGAGTCAGGTCCTCGAGATCGATGGGTATGGGTATGGGTTGGCTGATTGGAGTCTCGTTGGTTCGGAGATCGACTTCAAATGGCGACAACTCGCCGCGAAGAACCTTAATATTGCGGGGGGCTTTGATACCAAGCCGAACCGTGTTGCCTTTGATTTTCAAAACTTCAATTTCGATTTGGCCGTCGATAACAATTGTCTCGTTCATTCTTCGTGAAAGTACCAACATCGCTCGCTCCTTGTAGTAAGAAGGTCGTTGGGTGACACCCAAACGACCTTCAGCTTCGTAAAAATTCCGGATGGCCAGGTGGATCTGACTGGGGTTCGTTCAAGCCAATTTCGTTTCGACTTGCCTCCTCCTCCGGGGATATTTCTATTTTCGCGACCTCGATGACACATCAGGTCACAACCCAAAATGATTTTGCGAAAAACATCTAACCGGTCCATCTTCGCCCACGAAAGAACAGGGCCCCACACTCAACCCGCTAGCAGATGAGGGCGACTTTGAGGGTAATCCGGCTGAATTCGCTTGCGAGATCGCACATAAATATCAAGTTGTAGTGATTTTTCCGGATGTTCCGTTCTGGTTATACCGATTGTAAAAACTGAACCCGACCAGTTAGGGGACGAAATTTCATTCCTCTGGCTTAGATTTTTCAAGATTCGAAGGCTTATCTATGTCCCGGCTACTTCTCTTTTCAGTTCTGGTTTTTTCGATCGTTGCTTCGGCTGCCAGCCCATCGCATGGACAGTCCGGGCTGCGTCCACTGTTTGCCAAATCGATTTCTAAACGGCAAGCAAAACGAATGACGGACCAGAGTTTTCAAATCGACGAATCAATGATGGCCCAATCTCAGACGCCTCAGTTGGTTCCTGTTCCCAAAATTGTCAAAGGGGAAGATCTGCGTGCCGCCAAATCGGCTGCCAGCCAAGTCGACTCCCAGCAAAAATGGCAAGCATTGAGCATTCTGGAAAAACCAGTTGCCCCAAACCGGGACTCTGTCCTTCCAAGCATTAAGGTCTTGGCGCCTCAGTCGGCTCCTTTTGTGTTCGAATTCGGGACAGTGATGATGTTCCCAGCTGACGATACGACCGTGTCTAGCTCATCCGATGTGGCATCACCTGCGAATGCGGTTTCGCTGAAGCCGTTGATTCTTCCGAGAAAAACTACGGCAACCGTGCTACCTCAGTCCGGCCCGAATCCACCACTGGTTGTAAAACCGACTGCATCGACCCGAGTCCCCGTATCGCAAGTGGCCGCGCCGATCACCAAGCCCGCGGCTTTGAATTCGGTGTTTCGAGCTCCGACCAAACGATCCGCGACACAGCCGCCGGCCGCCCCAGCAATCACAACGCCAGTCCTTCCGATCCATCGGAACTTGGACATGTCGATCGTCGGTCCTCCGTCACTGACACGAGGCGTGCCCGAATCCTACGAGATCACCGTCCGAAATGTTTCATCAGAGACTGCTAAAAGTATTGTGGTGCAAATGAACTATTCGGAAGGCATGTCAGTCACAAGAATCGATCGACCGGCTTGGATCGACAAGAAAGCCAATAAGGTCTCTTGGCAGCTGGACTCCTTAGGCGCAGGAACGAAAGAAGTCATTCAATTTAGTGCAGCCTTCTCCGTTGCCGGTCAGCTTCGACAGGAAATTGTGCTTGGGTCCGAAAGTGTATTCCAAGGCAACATGGAATTCATGGCAGTGGTTGCAGACAAGCCGATTGTTGAAGCTCCGAGCAAGTAGACCGCAAACGGCCAATGAAGCATCGATTCGCGCAAACTAGGATTTTAGATCAGCGAGACAAAACATGGTAACTTGGAAATCTCGACTGGCGTTGACAGTTGCATCGGTCAGTCTAATGACCGGTAGCACACTGGCTAGGCAAGTGAATATTCAAAATGCAAATCCGTTAGCGACACAACAGAGAGAGGATTCTCAAGCTCAGGAGTTTCGTCAGCTGTCGGAATCTTTGGAGTCAAGTGATAACGCGACTCGGCCGTTGCCGGGTCTGGCTCCGCTTGCCACCACTGCAATTCCCAAGTCTTCAGTCGTTTCGCGCGACGCAAGCAGCCCAATATTGAGACGCTCGCAAACATCACAAGATTCGATTTCGCCTGTTGCGTTTGATGTTACCGAACGCGACATTCCAGCCGCGTCGATGCCAACCGTAATTGTCCGGCCTCCAGTGAATCCCACTCGCTCGCTCAACGATCTGACCGTCGATGTGCAAAAGATTGTGACACAATCCGGTGACGACTACTCTCTTCAAATCATCATTCCTGAATCGGTTAAAATGGTTGAAATCATACCGGCTGCAACGTCTCGCACGCCGCGCAATTTCAAGATCCGAGTGGTGGAAACAGGGATTCAGTTGCCTGCTCAGCTGCCGCGCGAGTCATCGACCGGGCCACCCGCGATTCCCGTTCAGCAGGCGTCGGCGTCCATCGAATCGAGTGGACAGGCAAGTCTCCCCACGATGCCCACGATGCAACAAGGAACCCAGGAGCCGGTTTACGCTGACGAATATCAATCGAAGTTTCGGAAAAACCCATTTTACCAACCACCGGCAACCAGGTCGCAGGATCGAACTGATTCGGCTACCGCACTGCCCGTTCGGCATATTGCCCAAGCCAGCGTCGCGACGGACCTTCCGACTCAGTCGACGTCAAGTCAGGCGACCTATTTCGCGGAAGCGCCCTCGCTTTCCATGAACTTCGCCGACTCCAATCTCAACTCGCAATTGCTCGGCCCGGCCAAACTTGGACTCGACGACGTTCAGGAATTCGAAGCTAGGGTGCACAATCACTCTGCCGAAATCGCAACTGAGATTTCCGTTCAACTGTATGTTCCCGTAGGGCTCGACGTGATGCGAGTCGACATCGGTTCGAGTATCGACAGGGAGGCAAGACGCATTACGTGGAGGCTCGCGAAACTTGCCCCAGGTCAGTCGCATTCGATCCGGTTCGAAGTTCGCTCGTTCCAGCCGGGGAATCAGAATCTGCAATTGTTAATTCGGTCTGCCGAAGAAGGGCTGGGAGTGCAAGCCGAGCGAGCGATTGAAGTCCGTGCGAATCGTCCATCGCCAATTTCCCAGCTATCTCCCTTCGCACCTCGCCAATCCCGAGTAGAATAGCCTCACACCCATTCGATCGGATCCTACTTTCGAACGAACTTCAATTTCGGCGAACCTTGGTTTGGATGGTGTGTCCGCCCAACACTCATTCACGCAGCTTCAGCAGACTTTGATCGGCCGGCTTGCCCGCTGAGTCGCTGAAACTTGTTCTGCCCAACTGACCCGTTCTGCCAACCCGTTGATGCTCGTGGATTCCCAGTTTTCTGAAATTGAAAAGCGGCTTCGAACGGTAATGCTGCGCGATCGGTATCGACTTAGAAGTGAACTGAATCGGATTCGTGCCGATTTTAAAGCCGGCAAACCGGTGGATCCGCGGCTCGAGTCTTTCAACCAGCGCTTGGCCGAGGCGGTCGCGCGGTTTGATGCTCGCAAATCGGGACTGCCGGATCCTAAGATCGATGCCGACTTGCCCATTTTTGAGCGGCAAGCAGAAATCATCGAGGCCATTCAGAAAAACCAAGTCGTCGTGATCAGCGGTGAAACTGGGAGCGGAAAATCAACGCAGCTTCCTCTGATGGCGCTCAAGGCTGGCTACGGAGTGACCGGTTTGATTGGTCACACTCAGCCACGCCGGATCGCTGCCCGTGGTGTTGCCAGCCGGATCGCACAACAGATGGGCTCGGCCCTCGGTTCCGATGTCGGATTCAAAATTCGATTCGCCGACAAGACAAGCGAACGAACGTACGTCAAGTTGATGACCGACGGAATCCTGTTGGCGGAAACCCAAGGCGATCGCTTTCTCGAGCAGTATGATTTGATCATTGTCGACGAAGCCCACGAGCGCTCGCTCAATATCGATTTCCTACTTGGGTATTTGAAACGGATTCTCTCGAAACGGAGAGACCTTCGACTGGTAATCACCTCGGCCACCATCGACACCGAGCGGTTCGCAGCCCACTTTACCGAGGATGAAAATTCGCCGGTACCGATCATTGACGTCGAGGGCAGAACCTATCCGGTGGAAATCCAATACATTCCACTGGAAGAAAAATTAGTCGAGCCGGCTGGTGGCGCCAGTCAGACGGAAATCGAAGACCACACTGCCCAAGTCTGCCGCGAGCTAGCCGGCATCGACGACGGTGACATGCTGGTGTTTCTTCCCACCGAAAACGACATCCGCACACTCAACAAGAAGCTCCGCGCTACCCGGTTGCCAGGTCGTCAAACAGAGATTTTGCCGCTCTACGCTCGGCTCTCGACGGACCAACAGAACCAGATCTTCCAGCCCGGCAAAGCCCGTCGAATTGTACTTGCAACCAACGTCGCGGAATCGTCGATCACGGTCCCTAGGATTCGGTACGTTGTGGATACCGGCACGGCGAGGATTAGCCACTACTCGCCGCGAAGCAAGGTCCAACGGCTGCCGATCCAAGCGGTTTCCCAAGCCTCGGCCAACCAACGAGCTGGGCGGTGCGGTCGTATCGGGCCCGGGATTTGTGTTCGGCTTTTCAGCGAAGAAGACTTTGAGTCGCGGCCGAAATTCACGACGCCGGAAATTCGACGCACCAATTTGGCTTCCGTCATTCTACAAACGCTCGCCCTCAAACTCGGCCAGATCGACGAGTTTCCGTTCTTGGATCCGCCCCGCCCCGAAGCGATTCGCGACGGATTCAAAACGCTGTTTGAGTTGGGGGCGGTCGACGACCACCGCCGACTGACTGAGTTAGGCCGTCAACTGGCGAGGATGCCGGTGGATCCGCGGATTGGCAGAATGATTTTCGCCGCCGACGAAGAAAATTGTTTAAGCGAAATATTGATCATCGCATCCGGACTTGAAATGCAAGACCCGCGGATGCGGCCGGTTGAACGAAAACAAGCAGCAGACACGCAACACAAAAAGTTCATTAACGAGAAATCTGACTTTCTTTCGCTTCTGAATATTTGGGATTTTTACCACGAGCAAAAAGAAAATCTTTCCAACTCAAAACTAAAACTTGCTTGCCAGACTAACTTTCTCTCCTATCCCTTGATGCGGCAGTGGCAGGATATCCATCGTCAGCTTCGCAGCATGGTCGTCGACCAGCGACTGAAAACACGGTCTCGACAAAACGACTACGATGCGATCCACCGCAGCCTCCTCGCGGGACTGTTGTCCGGAGTCGCCCTGCTGGGTGATCGCCACGAGTACACCGGCGCTAGCAATATCAAGTTTCATCTCTGGCCGGGATCGGGGATTTTCGAATCGAAACCGAAATGGATCGTCGCCGCCGAAATCGTTGAAACGTCGAGACGCTATGGACGAACGGTCGGCAAAATCTCTCCCGACTGGATTGAGAAACTCGCCAGCCACTTGGTCAAACGACGCTATTCAGAACCGCATTGGAGCAAGAAACGTCAGTCCGTTATGGCTTCGGAACACGTCACGTTGTTTGGCTTGCCGATCGTGTCAGGCCGATCGGTCGGATATGGAAAGATCGATCCCCAGGTCTCGAGAGATCTGTTCATCGAGCGTGCTTTGGCCGATGGCGAGTTTGAAGGCAATCATGAATTTTATCAACACAATCTCTGGCTTCTGGAAGAAGTTAAATCGGAAGCGGCAAAAACACGGAACCGTGATTTGATTGTCAACACCGATTCGATTATCGATTTCTACCAAGCCCGCATCCCGGCCGATGCAACCGACGGGATCAGCCTCGCCAAAGCCATCAAGGGGGATCCGGAGCTCGACGTCCAACTGCGAATGACCCGAAGCGACCTCTTGAATGCTTCCGAACTCGCCGATGTCGCGACTCAGTTTCCAAGCGAAGTCCAAGTCGGTTCGATGCAGATTCCGATTCAGTATAAATTTGCTCCGGGGGCAAATGATGATGGGGCCACCGTCCGCTTGCCGCTCGAAGGCGTGGGCCAATTGGACGACGCTCAAACGGGTTGGCTGATCCCGGGTTTGATGGAGTCGAGAATCGTCGCTTTGATCCGCAGTCTTCCAAAATCAGTTCGCCGAAATCTCGTTCCCGCCCCTGAAACAGCTCGAAAAGTCGTGCAAACGATCGAGTTCGGACGTGGTATCTTTGTCGAGGCCGTCGCCAGGGAACTGACCAAAATTGGTGGGCTTCCGATTGAAGCCACGCAATTCAAAACCGAAAAGCTTGACGACCATCTCAAAGTCAACCTTCAAGTCATTGACGAAACCGGCGAGGTCGTCGCGGAAGGCCGCTCCGTCGCCGAACTTCGAAGCCAGTTGGGCGCCGAACACAGCAGTAACATCGTGGAAGTCGAGGATTCAACGTGGAAACAAAACGGGCTCATTGCTTGGTCGTGGGCTGAGCTGCCTCGTGAGATCATGATCACTCGTGGAGGTACGCAGCTGGCTGCTTTTCCAGCGATTGTCGATCAAGGCAAAGCTGTCGGATTGCGACTGACCGATTCTCAAAATGCCAGTGACATGACGACTCGCCAAGGCTTGGTCCGTCTATTTCAAATTACGAATCGAAAATCGCTTCGCTCCCAAACTAACTGGTTGCCCGGATTGGAGCAGCATGCGGTCACACTTTCACGGATCGTATCGGCCGCGGACCTCAAACGGCAGCTTAGCGATCTCATTACCCGGGTAGCGTTTGTGGATCGAAAGAAGATTCCGCGCGACAAGGCCCAATTCGACTCAATCCAGTCGACTGCGGTTGAACAGATCAGTATCGCGACGCAAGATCTCGCCAAATGGTTGCCAAAGTTTGCTAACGCGGTTCATCAGGTTGAGTTGAATCTAGAAGATCTCCCAGCTCGGTTCGGGACTGCCAAGGGCGACATCAAGAAGCAGATTGCTGAGCTAAAATCGGAAGAGTTTATCGCCCAGACACCCTGGCCTTGGCTCGAACAGTACCCGCGTTATTTCAGTGCGATCAGTTTTAGAATCTCGAAACTGGATTCGACCCCTCCAGAAAAAGATCGAGGCTTCGCCGATGAACTGGCGGCCTATTGGAAACAGTATCTCGGAATGAAATCCATGCACGAAAGTCAGGCCATCGTCGATCCTGAACTGGTGACGTATCGTTGGATGATCGAAGAGCTCCGAGTGTCTGTGTTTGCTCAAAAACTTGGGACTTGTTTGACCGTCTCACCCAAGCGAATGGAAAAGCAATGGGCCAAAGTTCGCCGAATCTAGACGGGCATTTTAGGTGGCTGCATCTCGAGCTAGACGTTCATCGAGGAGGTGACCTCCGATCCTCGCAGGATCAAGATAGCCGCTTTTCGCTCCGTCGAAGGCGTGCCCTAGCGATGATGTTTCTTGTCGGAATAGCACGAGCTGATGGCGGTTGCCCGAAAAACGCTTGCCGTCCCAATGCCGACTCGCGGCTTTTCGATTCTTAGCTGCTTGAGTCAATGATTCTTAATCTTAAGCCGATTTTTAGATTGCAGAGGCGAGGATGCAAATGTCTGTCGGTACTTTTTGGGCGGAGGAAATGCCGACCATTCTAAGTCAAATGGTCGGCCTTCATGCGATTGATATCCCCGACATTACCAATGATGAGCAGTGTGTAGCCTGCACCGATATTAGCTTCCGGAGCGGGGTTGAATTGAAATTTCCCCTCTTCATCTTTCATGCCAACGACTAACAGATTGTAGGTTTTTTTAACCTTTGAGCCCTCGAGCGTTAGGCCGACCAGCGAACTCTCTGGGCGAATTAAGACTTCGTCCAATTCCATTTCCAGATGCGAAGCTTCTGCAAACAGCTCGACAAGATCTGCCGTGGAAGGTCTTGTGATCATGCGTTCCATTTGTTGGGCACCAACGCGATGCGGCATCACGATCTTGTCGGCTCCCGCCTGGCGAAGCTTGCGACAGCTGTTTTCGTGTTCGGATTTCGCAATGATCTGGATCGTGGGTCGTTGATTGCGCGCGGTCAACGTAATGAAAACATTTTCGGCATCGGTGGGTAGCGCCGTCACCAAGGCTCGGGCGGTTGCCAAATTCGCTTTCTCTAAAACAGAATCGGATGTCGCGTCACCTTGAATCGCAAACGCGCCTTCCTCGACCGCCAGTTCCGTGCGTTGCGTCTCCAGGTCAATCACGACATAGGGGATCGAGCGGTGTCGTAATTGGTTGACCAAGTCTTGGCCCAATCGTCCGAAACCGCACACGATCACATGATCCTTCAACTTAGCAATTTCCATGGTCATTTTCCGATTCCCCAAAACACGATCGACCTCACCTTCGAGTAAGAGCTGAATAAAACCACCGCAGGTGTACGCGGCAGAAGAGACGCCCAACAAAATTACGCCGATCGTAAATAGTTGAACCGCAGGTGTCGCTTGAGAACTCTCGCTAAATCCAACCGTCGAAATGGTAATCACGACCATCCACAGCGCACTCAACCAATCGTAATCCCCGATAAAGTGGTAGCCGACGGTCGATATTAAGAACACCAGTATCAATGATACTGCGCCGCTGCGAATTCGACTGAGTGGCGTTTTCATAAATCAGAATGGTGTTTTTTCAAGCCAATTGGTTTACACAACTCTCAGGATAACCGATTTTATAGAGGGCACGCCAGCACCGTGGAGCTGAAACAGGGAAACTCAATCTCGCTTCCAAATTTCAAGCTGCCGGTTTCTCGCACTTCTTGGCCCTCGGTCGACCTCCGCGGCCTTGCGTTCAGGGGCGAAGAACCCAATCGCGATGCAAGCCACGTCGACTAGAGCATCGGCCTCCAGTTCAACTCGATCGAGCATTCCGATGGCCGTTTCATGTTTTTCGAACAGATGGCGATTGGGATCGCCGCGCCCAATCACTTGGCGTTTCGAATCCAATAGTTTCATGAATCGAACGGCTCGCCGGCCCGGATTGAGTTTCCAAGCCATGTCGATTTCCAGTCCGCCCGAAGCGGTTGGCGTAGTCCGGACTCCGAGCAATACCGCGTCTTGTGCAAACTTGGTATTCAGCAATTCGAGATCGGTTGCATCAACAATCGATTCAATCCTTGCAGGCTCAAAAACGTCAAACCGATACGAACTGATAAACCAACTGCTGCCTAAGGCCGCTAACAGCAGCGGCGCAAACCAAGGAGTCTTCAGCCATCCAATGACCGATTCAAATAGTTCATTGAATAATCTAGGCGGAGCCTGTCCGCTCGATTTGCCTGCAATCCACCTGCGAAATGGAATCTCAATCACGTGATACAGCATTGCTGCCAGAAACAAAGAGATCGCAAAACTCGCCGCGATGCTTCCCCACGTGACCCATCTGCCTGGCTCCCAAGCGATTCGTGTTAGCACCAAAATCACGCCCATGTGCACCATGTAAAACGAGTAGCTCGTTTCTCCTAAATACACCATCAAGCGACTCGAAAAAAATCTGCCAATCAAGCCATTGGATTGGGCGAATACAAAAACAACGAGTGCAAAAACTGGGGCGGCTCCGCAGAACCGAAACCAATACACGGCGGACAGAGGCAACGTTTCTTGCATCTCAGGCGCGTACATTCCAGTCCAATTGGCGGTGGCAAAAAATAGCACGACCGCCGCGGTAGTCGCCAGTTCCCAAGTGCTTCCCATTCGCTGATCGGATTCGATTCGACCAGCTCGATCCCGATTTAGCATGAGAAATCCACATCCCACGCCCGTTGCGAACTCAAAACATCGCAGCAAAGGATTGGCTTGGAATATGAAGTTGAGCTGGATCCAGCTATCGGGCTCAGGCACCCAGAACGCTAACCCAATGATCGACAATACAGTGGCAGCAAGGATGGCCAGGTATTTGAAGGTAAACCGACGCGGCCCGCCAAGAAGTAAAAACGGAAACAGTCCATAAAAAAATGCTTCGACTGCAAGGCTCCAAGAGGGGCCGTTCAACGAGTAAACCCATTGGCCGTTGGGTATCCAGCTTTGTACCAACAGTCCGTTGGCTAACAGTTTCCCGATCGGTTGGGGTTGATTAAAAAACACTCCAACGCCTCTGACGAATACCAGCGTCAGGACGAGCGTGGCCAAATGTAGTGGCCAAATTCGGGCCAGTCGCCGGACGTAGAATTCGCGAAAAGAAAATGTTGGCTGGGATACGTTCCCACCCTCTTCACTCAGCCGTCGCTCGTCGATTGAATTTGATTCGCCATTTTGCAGTCGTGAGCCATATACATACGTCAAAATAAAACCTGACAGCACGTAAAAGAATCCTACGCCCGCTGCACCTAACGGCAAATCACCCAATCGATAATTTGGCCAATGCGTTCCTACATGCGCTACGAACACTGAAAACGCGGCCAGGAATCGAAGTCCGGTCAGTGATCGCAAGTGCTGGTTTTGATAAGTCGAGCTCGTCATGTTTCGATTGTAACTAGACCGGCTCGTTCGTTGTAACCCGAGTTGAGCTAGTGGAAGATGCGGATTTCATTGATAACCGCGCGAGACGGTGACTCAATTGATAATCCGATGCTTGGGCGACTATCGTGTTTTCTTACTCGTTCGGGTTACCAATTCAAAACGGGTTCCGACAGCATGAAATGCTATGGTCCCAAAAAAAGACCCGCGACCAACCAATCGGTCGCGGATCTTGAGCATCGGTGGCTCGACGATTTCTAACGAAAGCTCGAACACCTAGTTGGCGTTGAGACGCGGCTCTTACAAGTTGCCGCGGCGAGCTTGTTCCAACTCGAGCGATTCGAACAAGGCTTTGAAGTTGCCCTTGCCAAACGACTCGCTTCCACGCCGACAGATGATTTCAAAGAATAGCGTCGGGCGATCTTGTAAAGGTTTGGTGAAGATCTGAAGCAAGTACCCTTTGTCATCCCGGTCAACCAACACGCGAAGGTCTTTGACTTTTTCAATGTCTTCCTTGATGCCACCCACACGATCCCACACGATATCGTAATAAGAATCGGGAATGTCAAGGAAATCCACGCCGCGTTTTCGAAGCTGTCCAACGGTGTTGATTTCGTCTTTGGTCAACAAGGCCAAGTGCTGGATTCCACCTGTGTTGTTGTGCCAATCCAAGTACTCTTCGATTTGACTTTTGTTGCGACCCTCGGCTGGTTCGTTGATCGGAATCTTGATCAATTCACGACCGGAATCCATGACCTTGGACATCAAGGCGGTGTACTCAGTAGAGATGTCATTGGCGTCGAAATGCTTGAACAGTTTGAATCCGAGCACGTCTTCGTACCACTTGACCCACACGTCCATCTCGCCCATCGGAACGTTTCCGACACAATGGTCGACGTAGAACAATCCGGTGGGATTAGCTTGGTTGTATTCGTTGATCGCAAGATCGTCGAGAATCTTGAATTTCGGCAAGAAAGCATTGCCTCGAACTTTGACTTTCTCGAGATCATAAGCACCCGTTCGCGAGATAAACGTGTGCACCACGCGTCCAAATGTTTTGACGCCCGAGCGAACAATCGTTCCCGTCTCGTCCGATATCTCGATCGGCTCATAGGCGGATTCGGCGCCGTTCTTCAAGGCTTGCTCGTAAGCCAGAACCGAATCGTCGACGGTAAATGCAATGTCTTTGATCCCATCGCCGTATAGCAAGACTTCTTGCTGAGCAGGATGATCGGGGTTCAAGCCCGTCGTCAACAGAAATCGAATGTTGCCCTGCGTTAAAAGGTAACTGGACGCTTCTCGTACGCCGGTTGTTAGATCAGAAACTTGCTCAATCTCAAACCCAAATGCTTGGGCATAGAAATACGCGGCCTGTTTCGCATTGCCAACATAGAACTCAACATAATCAACATCGACCAATCGAAGCGGATCGTCCGTCTTCGATACGTCGGAAGAAACTGCAGGGGAATTCATATCACTCACTCATATTTAATTGTTTATAGCGTCCAAACTTCTAACCGAAGTGACGCTTGAAAGATGGTGGTCTACGCTTAAAGCGTGTCACGATTCTAGCAAAATCGCGGCGACGTTTAAGTCAAAGAAACGCGAACAAAGGCCAACCTGCCTGCTAAATCCCACAATCAGTCCACATGCTGATAGTCGCCGCTTTGAGGGCTCTTGATTTACCACGATGTGGTTGCTGAGCAGAATGGTATTGCATAACCAAAACGATTTTCGCAGAGGCGTAGTTTTTTCTTTCGCAAGCCATGGCTAATTCACAACAGGCCCAAATCAATGAATGTGCTTGGAGAGTTTTGGGTTGGGGGTTTGATTCCGTTGAAGCTTGCCGCAGGTCTTCGAATTGAAGCTAACGGCAAGGATCTCGAAACAGTGCTTTTGTTTGGGGGAGGCGTTCGGTGTGGCATTTTGCGAATGAGTCGGATAGTTTTTTGCCGGCACAGAGCCTGTGCCTTCTACATCGGCTGCGCTGGGGCTTGATCGTCTTTCGCGCCGAGCTCTGTCGCCCGTTCGCGATTGCGAAGGGCGACTTCGATGCGACCAGCAATGATGCCTAAAAAATACCCAGTTGATCTCGTGCGTCGTCGGTCATCATGTCTTGGGTCCATGGTGGGTCCATCACAACCTTGACTTCTACGTTTTCAACGTTCTCAACTTCGCCAGCGTACTTGCGAGTCTCAGAAACCAGCTGAGGACCGGCAGGACACATCGGACTGGTCATCGTCATTTCAATATTGATGTTGTACTTCTCTTCGTCGCCTTCAATCGCAACGACGTCGACGACGTAGATCAATCCAAGGTCGACAATATTGACGAACAACTCAGGGTCAATGACTTGTTTCAGTGCTTCTCGCACGTGGTCTTCATGAAGAGGCATATCTAAAATTCCTAATGGGGTTCTGTGTTGTGTATGTTTTCTGCTCGATCGAATCCGCTTCGCGCTTGAAGCCCGCTTGGCGTTTGGTCGATTCGTGTAGGGTGCCAGTCTCGGGTAGCTTGGCTACTTACGAAACTAAAGCATGAGGCGGCTTACTCTTCGTTAATTTTAACCAAGATATCGTCGCCGTCGACTTTGACTTTGTGAGCCGCCGTGTTTTGCGTCGCAGGCATGCAAAGTGCCTTGCCGGTCCGCAGATCGAATTTAGCACCGTGACGTGGACACGCGATTTCACATCCCGAATGCTCGCCATCGCTTAGCGTGCCGCCGTCATGAGTGCAGATGTCGTCAATGCAAAAGTACTCATCGCCGATCCTGGAAAGGATCACCAGTCGGTCATCAGCTTCGACAAGCATTGTGGCTCCTTCGGCAAGGTCGGATTTGGAAGCCAGCTTGATAAATTCGCTCATATTTTCCTGAAAGTTCTCTATTAAAAAGTCTGCTCTTGAATTCGGCTCGGAACCAATATGGCTCCAGCCAGTCGCTTTCATCGGCCTTGTCTCACGAGCATCGTACCCGAAAAGCTTGTTGTTTTTGAGCGTTTCTCAGCAAACGTTCACGGTCCGACAAAAATACTCGTTGGAATCTGACTCGCCACTGCTGAAGCCTAGGCGAATGGGTTTGAGGGGGTGGATTTTGCACAGAATTAACAGCACAAAATCTTCGTGATGGATTCGATTCATTCTCGCTTCTGTTGATTCTGAAAAATCTGTCTCGTTTTGTCTTTAGTGGGTTGGGGGATTTGACATCGTCGACTTGGACGGACCCCTGCAGCTGGGAGCCTGTCTCTGGCAATTAGATCATGTAACCGGCATCGTCCATGCCCCGATCCGCCGCACATTTGTGCTTGACATTGAGCGCGATTCCGCCGGCGATGTGCCGCGCCGTTGTGATCCCAAGCCGCCGAGCGACATCAGCCGCTTTGCCGCTGCGTTTGCCACTTCGGCACAAGAAAATTACATCTCGCGGCGATTCTTGATAGGCCCGCAAAAGTCCCGGCAAGTAGCCGCTCAATCGTGTCAGCGGCACGTTCTCCGGTGGGGCCGAAAATCCGACGTCGCCCCAATCTTGGGCGAACGCAAATTCATGCGGTTCGCGAACGTCGATGATCAATGAGTTCTGGTGCTGCTCGAAAAATGCCTTCAACTCGTTGTTGCGGATTTCGATCGAGGTTGCATTGGAACGATCGGTGTCTTTAATCAACCCGCAAACCAACTCCGAATTGGATCCATCGCCAATTCCGGCGTCGATGGATGGCTTGGAGTCGGCAAACTCCTCGAATGACATTGGCGATTTTGGACAGAGAATTTTCGCTAGGAACTCATTGTCTGATCGCTCGTATGCCAACGTGGTCGCAAACTCATTATTGTAATCGTGGGTCGGGCAAAGAATGGTTGTTGCAGAAACCAATTTCGGTAATCGCTTCAGCGACTCGAACATTTTCTCGACCGAACTACAAGGGAAATCGGTTCTGCCGATGCCTCCCATTAAGATCATGTCGCCGGTAAAAGCAAACACAACGTTGTCCGCTGGAAGCTGGCCCTCAGCCGTCAGTTCGCCCACCAAATACGCTCGGCCGATCAGCGTGTGACCTGGAAGTTCTGTCTGGGCAATCACCCATTGTTCGTTGAACCGAATGTAAGGGGCGTCGCTGCCATCGGCCAATTTTGCGATTCCATCGGGAGTCTCTGGCCAACCCAGTTCGTCATTCGTGTGAGCACTGGGATCCGCTAATTCGCCGGCGACCGTTAATAGCATTTTGCGACACGAATCGTGATCGACGTGGGCGTGTGAATCAAGGATCGCTACGACTCGGCTTTGTTGGCATCGAATCAACGATTCCGCCCTCGCCGCCAGTTCTTCAAACGGATCGATCACGATGCAGCGTTTCGATTTGGAATCCATCAACAGCCAGGTGCACATCGATCCGTTCTTGAGTTGCACCAGGCCATCGAGATCTTGTCCGGGGATTGCTTCTGTGTCGTTTGAGACGACCAAGCAGGAATCGCACAACGCCTGTCCCGCTTGTTCGATTCGATCGCAAGCAGACCGGATTTCAGACTCGGTGGCCAAGGGGCCGAACGACATGCGAATCGCGCCTTCGGACCGCCACACGGGAACATTCATCGCGTCAAGCACATACGAGCGTTGGACATCGGAGCCACAGGCCGAGCCTGAGCTCACGCGAATTCCAGCGGCATCGAACAAGTCCAGGAGTTCTTTGCTGGGAAATCCCTTGACGGCAAAATTGACGGTCGTGGGAACAGCCGAATCAAAGGGCGTGTTGAACTCAACCGTTGGAAACGCCTTTTTAATCGCCTCGATAAACATGGCTTGATAGCCCGACAAAACGTCTGAATCGGCGAATTCGCAAGACTCGGATTCAGAAAGCTTTTTCATGACCGCAGCGATCGCGGCGACACCTGGCAAGTTTTCGGTTCCGCCACGGGCCCCCTGCTCTTGCCCGCCACCCGCCATCAGAGGAACCAACGGAGTGCCCTCCCGAACGTAAAGCAATCCGATGCCCTTGGGGGCGTAAATTTTATGTCCGCTGACCGGGGCGTAATCGATCGTGGTATCCGCAAGGTTTAGCTTGACTTTGCCGACGGCTTGAACCGTATCGACGAGCCAGCGAGCCGTTGTTGACGTGGCACGAATTGCGGATTCGACGGCAACCAGGTCAGTGATTACGCCTGTTTCGTTGTTGACCGCCATGGTGCAGATCAGGTCAGCACGACTCGCATGTTGTTTGATAAACTCTAAATCCAAAGCTCCTTGAGCGTCGACGGGAATAGCGAGCACTTCGTTGTTGACGCCGAGCAATTCATTCCAGTGACGAATCGCTTGGGGGACGGCTTTGTGTTCCGTCGCGCCATACAGCAACACGCGATTGTCAGACGGCAGGTCACCACGCTTGCGGCGCTCGCGGACATCGCAAAGGGTTGAGAAGACGCCCATTTGAATTGCTTCGGTGGCGCCGCTAGTGAATACGATCTGGCCTTTGCCGGCTCCCAAAACGTCACGGACTAAATCTCGAGCCGACTCAAGAATGAACCTAGCTCTAAGTCCCGAAATGTGGGAACTGCTGGGGTTGCCAAACAGATCCTGCATCGCATCGAACGCCTCTTGTGCGGCTTCCGGCAAGACCGGCGTCGTCGCGTTGGCATCCAGATAAATCTCAGATGACGTACGAATAATCATCGCACCCTCATTGTGTTTTCGGGAACATTGGATTGAAAAAGAACGAACGCTTGGCCAAGTAGATTTGATGGAAAACGCGAACTGCAGTCTATCGCAACCACGCTTTATTTTCCACCGATTCCACGTCAAACGTCCTCGCATTTCGCAAATTCAAACCCAATCCAAATTGACTAACCGGAAACTGAAAGCCCAATAGGTGGATGGCCAGTCAGAATTGGGGTGACGCTTGTCTAGGCTTGAGTTAACGCTTGCTGCTTAGGTTGGGTCGGGTTGATTGAATCAACTCCGGCAAACGTTTGACTTTTGGGCCGCGGATTTTGCCATATGACGGGCAATCGTGAGCCGTGGGCGTTCGGGCCTTTCCGAAACCCCCGGTGCCCTACGGCTCACGGCTCGCTAAATCAACAAGCTCGATGGGGAGCGGTGGGGAGTACAAGCTGCATGGGAGGGGCGATTGCTACGCAAAATAACATGAGGAAGCGAGCCGAAGTGTTTCGGCCGAATTTTGCAATAGCGATTCGGCGAAGGTAGACTCTTGGCTTGCAATTTTCAAGCTGCGCCTAGGCCAGATATGTCCGAGAATCTAACGATCGTTTGCCCGAAATGTACCAAGCGGATTAAGGTTCCAGGAACCATGGCGGGCAAGGCCATTAAATGTCCGGCGTGCCAAAGGCAGTTCAGAATCGGGAACCCGAAACAGTCTGCTCCGGTCTCCGCCTCAACTGCGATGCCCTCAGCAGCCCCTTTGAGCCCTGCTCACACGGCAACGGCTGGCAAGAAAGCTCACAGCAAAAAGGCTGCGAATAAAACCTTTCAGTCGAGGTTGGCAAAGCAAAAAGTTGGCCGAGGCAATCGCAAGTTGAGTCGCAAAGAGAAAATCGCAAAAGGTAAGCAGCGCGAATCCAGTGGGGTCGATGGATTCGATTTGCATCTGCTGTCCATTGGATTGATCATGGTGATTGTGGCCTTCATGAGCTGTGCAATGCCGGGTGCGGAAGAGCAGAGGACGGCTCGAGGACTGGCAAGGCTACTCTCTACCATTGCATATAGCCTTGGCGATTTCGCGCCCT
>JBLINZ010000031.1:0-24701 GCA_047639375.1 Mariniblastus sp.
CAAATGGGCGGCCAAATGGGCGGACAACTTCGTGGTCGAGTTGCTTCTCACGGTTGCGGACGTTTTGGCTGCGGGCGTGAAGGCAAGCTTTGCTTGTCTTGCAAGGCTCGAGGCGGACGACCCACTGCTGGCGAGATCCCACACACAGCCGAGATGCCTCAGGGTGCCGGCATGGCTCCTCAGTTCGTGTACCCTTACTACACAACTCGCGGTCCACGTGACTTCTTGATGGCTAACCCTCCATCAATCGGCTACTAAATAACGAGCGTTGATAACACGACGCAATAGAATCTGAAAACGAAGAAGCGGTTGGTCTCTTGGCCAGTCGCTTTTTTCGTGCGCACGACGGATGTCAATCACTAACCGGGGGGCAAGCGTCGCCGGCTGATCGCTAAAGTCGAAAATGTTGGGACGCTCATGTTTTCTCTAGCGAGTAACTACGCGCCGCGAAGTTTCATCATTTGGGCTTTCAAGTCGTCGGCTTGTTGCTTTGCCTCAGTTTTCAAACGAGACGCTTCCTCCGACGCTTTCTGGGCATCTAGCAGTTCTTGGTGAGCGGCATCGAGTGTGGTTTGGCGAGCCACGACTGTCTCTTCTGTTTGCTGAAGCTGTTTCTTGAGAGCCTTGAGGTTGGCGATGAACGAAATCTCAGCGGTCCATTTTTGGACTTGTTGCGTCGCTTGTTGACCCTCGGCCTGGGCTGCCGTGGCGGAGGCCTTTTCTGTTTGAAGCTGTTCCGTCATCGTCCCAATGTCGTTTTGAAGCTGGGTGATTTGGGTGGTTGCAGTTTCAAGCTCGGTTTGCATTGCCGCAATGGTTTTTCCCAACGCGGCCATCTGGGCTTGAGTGGTGTTTTTTTCCTGGTCCGATTTCGCGACAAGGGCACCCAGTTCACCAACTCGAGCGTCAACTTGATTCTTCTTGGTCAGCAGCATGGCTAGGGAAGTTTTGAGTTCGGCATCGTCTGGAAGAATCTTCCCCGCGGCTGATGTTTTGGTGTGCAGTTCCGCCAGCAAGGGCTGGGCAGATTTCTTTTGATCGAGCTCGTTTCGCCAAAGCGTATGTTGTGCTTGAGTCGATTCTAACTGCTGTTTCGCGGCGTTGAATTGTTGTTCTGCCGTCGTTAGTTTGGTTTGGATCTGAACTTGGGATTGCTTAGTCTGTTCCAGCGAGACACCAACGGCAGCCAGCGAAGCCTCCGTCGTGGCGGCTTGTTGGGCCAGCGGCGCGTGTTTGCCTTGGGCGGCGGTAAGTTGAGTTTTGGCATCCGCTAGGCGTTCTGCCAATCTTGGCGGATTGGTGATGAGGTTGCCAACATGGACTGCGTCAGTCGCATTCCAAACTCGCAGCTGCCCTGTCCAGTCGGCTGCCAACATTCGATTCGACTCATCGCAATAAGAAACCGCGACCGCCACATCGGAGAGGCCGGCGAATTGTTTGATCATTTTTCCGGCTTGGTCCCAGAGCTTGGCGAGCTTGTCTCGGCCGCAGCTGGCGATGTTACCATCGCGAAGGAATTCAACCGCCGTGACACCGCCGCCGTGCCCTGTCCAAGACTTAACTTGCTTACCGTTCTTCAGCTCCCAGACTCGGATGGTCGTGTCTTCACTTGCTGAGCACACGATCTGACTGTCCGCTCGCCAGGAAATTCCAGTGATCGCTTTCGAATGTCCTTTGAGCGAGAAGACTTCGTTGCCTGTCTCGGCTTCCCAGACTTGCAAGCCACCATTTCGATCGCCGGTGGCTAATAGTTTGCCATCGGGACTGAACTCGATTGCGGTGACCCAGTCCGTGTGTTTCTTGATCTCGGCGACGAGACTGCCATCAGCCGTGAGCAGGATTTTGACGAGTTTAGTGGGACCGCCGATCGCGATGTATTCGTGATTTGGGCTGATGTCAGCGGCCAAAACCGATTCAAGCTCGTCGCCCGCGGTGGTGATCCGCTCGCCGGTCAAAACGTTGAAGAGGATCGTTTTTCCGCTGGCACCACCACGCCCACCGCCCGCTAGTAGCAGTTGGCCATTGCGGCTGAATCGGAGCGAATGGGCGGCGCCTTCTTCGATTGGCAGGACGCCCATCAAGTCCAGGGTTTGAGTATTGTAAAGCAGGATTTGCTTGGGCGATGAAACCGCAGCGACTGGGGCCCAAGGCGAAGTTGCGATCGCCAGGACTGAGCGGCGGGCCTGTTTCACGACCGGTTCGAGGGGGATGTGAAGCGGCATGGGAACAGCTTCTGGGCGCGCCGTGGGGTTTTCGCTCATCGCCATGTCGAACTTGGGTTTGGCTTTGGCCGCTTTGCTGGTCATGCTCTCGAGGGCGCCCAAGTCGATCCATTTGGCGATCTGTTGAATCTCAGCCTCCGGGATTTTCGATCCGCTGGGCGGCATCTCCGGTGATTCTTCGTGCGTGATCAATTGGTAAAGAAAGCTATTGGCCGAGTCCAAGGGTTCGATCACGGTGCCACTTCCACCACCCGCCATCAAGTTCGTGAAGTTCGTGACATCCAGATCGCCTTCACGTTTCTGCCCGTTGTGGCAGGACGAGCACCGCTGAACCAGCAAGGGTTTAACGTGGTCGTCGTAGGTTACCTTCTCAGCCGCTTCTTGAGCTTGGCCGACGGTGGCGGTGAGGCAGGTCCCACCGGCAACTCCCAAGATTGCTACCAAGCGTCGGAGGCGCTTGCCGGGCGTGGGGGGGGCGTGGGTTGAACCGGATCTTAGTTGTTGGCGAAATGAAAACATCGAACTACAAAGTTAGAATTGATTGGGATTGAAAGCCTCTTGGGAGCTGAGAAGAAGCCACACGCGTTAATGGTTGAATACAAACTCACGTGAATTCATGACCGCCCAGAAAATATCCTCAATCGCCAAGTTTCGTTTCTCTTGGGAGGTGATTTCAGCATTGAGAGCCGTTCGTTCAGCGTCCGTCGGCTTACGGCTTAGGCAGCGTTGGTAAATCTCATCTAGAATTTGGTCATCTGTTTTCTTCTCGGTGACCCAACGCTGGATTAACTTGCCCTGTTTGATTTTGTTATTGACCGTCGATCCATTGAGCAAATGCAACGCCTGCGAAAGACTAGGATCCATGATAACCTCGCAAGAGCAGACGGTTTCACGTTTTGCTCGCCCAAAAGTCGTTAAAAAGTAGTCGGTGGTGTTACCATCCGCAATTTGAACGGCTCTGGCCCCGAGCGGCAGGCCCTTGAACTTGTTTTTGGTTTCCGTGATTTGGCTAATGACGTCCAAGAGGACCTCGGCTCGGATCCGCCGCAATGACGCGTGAGAGAAGTTCGTCAGGTCGGTTTCATTGGTCGGATTGGTCTGGGTACTCAGCTGGTACGTTCGCGAATTGCAGATGTCACGGACCAGTTTCTTGAAATCATAATCGTACTCGGTGAACTTGGCTCCCAACTCGTCAAGCAGTTGTGGATTGACGGGCGGATTGCTGACCCGCATGTCGTCGACTTCATCAACGATGCCTTTGCCAAAGAAATGGGCCCAGACGATGTTTGAAAGGTTCTTGGCAAAATACGGGTTTTCGGGTGACGCAATCCATTCAGCCAAGACTGCCCGGCGATCCTTGCCTTTGGTGATTGGTTCGATCCCGCCTAGGAACTTGGGTTTCATGTTTTGCTTGGTGACCAAATGTTTGGTTTCACCAGCGGCGCGGTTGAATACGATTTGTTCACGCGGGTCTTCGCCAGGTTTGCGGGCGACTTGAGCGAAAAATGCAGCGAACCCGTAGTAGTCGTTCATGGTCCAGCGGTCGAAGGGATGGTTGTGGCATTGGGCGCACTGAATCCGCATCCCCAAGAACACTTGGGCGACGTTCTCTGAGACTTTGAGATTGTCTTGCTCGTTTTGGTAATAGTTCGTTGCCGGGACCGAGAACGTGCCGCCTTGCGAGCCGAGCAATTCCTTGACCATTTGGTTAACGGGAACGTTGTTGGCGATCTTCGACTTAAGCCAGTCGTAATAGAGCAGCGTGGCTTTGTAGCTGACTTGGCGAGACGAGCGGACTTGGAGCAGCTCCGACCATTTCATTACCCAAATCTCAACAAACTCTTTTCGAGCCAACATCTCTTCGATATAGTTTGCCCGTTTATCGGGAGAGCGATCGGCCAGGAATGCTTGGAGGCGTTCAGGTGTGGGAACGATCCCACAGACATCCAACGAGGCACGACGAATGAACTCGTCGTCGGAGCATAGTCCCGAGGGCTGGATTCTAAGGTTGCGTAGTTTTTCATTGATGCGTGCGTCAATGAAGTTGTTTTCCTCGACGTTGTTCCATTCGAACTCAACGTCTTTGGGGAGAACAATGAAATTTGAGCCCACGGTGTGGGTGTCGAAGCGGCACATCACGAACGCTTCGCCGCGTTTATTTGCGGTCACCATCCCGTCTTGCGAAACCATCGCTGAGTTGTCGTTGTTTGAGGAAAAATAGGCCAGCGAGGTCACGTCGCGGTCGGAACCGTCTGCGTACTTTGCTCGAACGGTGAGCTTCTGTTGGGAGTCGGCTCCGTTGAGAACAGCTGATTTGGGATAGAGTTCGATGCCAACGACTTGGGGGACGGCGTCGGAATCAAATGAAGCGCCAGCCTCGAGCCAATTTAGCAGCGTGTTGTAATACTCGGTGCCAGGCTTGAACAACTCGCCGCCGCTGTGAGGGACTTCGCCTGTGGCTTTGGTGATTAGCAAACATTCGTTAGGAATTGCGAGGTCGATGCGGCGTCCCAGCATTTCGCGTGTCAGCCGGTGGTAGTCGCCTTGGGGGTCGAATCCGTACAACGACAATCGGAATCCGTCTTTTCCACGAGCCGCACCGTGGCAGCTTCCCGCATTGCAGCCAGATTTTGTAAACACTGGCATAACATCGTTGGTGAAACTCAGAGGCGGATTGGTTTGGGAATCTGTGATTTTAACGGGCACGTCAACCTTGAAAGAATCCAGTGACACACTGATGGTGGTTTCGCCATCGGCAGCTGCCCTAAACGTTTTTCCGGTTTGACGGAGTAGATTTTCAGTCGCAACCTTAGTTTGAACGGCTTCCGTCACATCGATGGTGATGCCGTTGGAATAAACCATTTGGGCAACCAGCGAT
This sequence comes from Mariniblastus sp., assembly GCA_047639375.1. Classification (GTDB taxonomy): domain Bacteria; phylum Planctomycetota; class Planctomycetia; order Pirellulales; family Pirellulaceae; genus Mariniblastus. The sequence goes on from JBLINZ010000031.1 coordinate 5,101, forward strand.
TGACGATCACGAACATTCGAAAGCTGCATGTCCCCCGGGAAGACTTGGAGTTTGATTGGCGTCGCGTTTTTAACGACGGGGACCGTGCTGGGCTCCGTCGGAGCCACCGCGGTCGTTTTTGATTCACTGGTTTTGGCACCGACGTTGGCCGCTGGTTGAGCCGTTTTTTCATCCTCGTCTGCGAATGAATGCGAAGCCGATGAGATCGGCAACACGCATGCGAGTCCGAGTGTGAACACCCGAGTTAGGATTGGCAAGTTTGCGAAAAAATTCATGATTCGATCTTTGCTCAAATGAATGGGCGACCAGCGACTATCTATTTCGCTGGCTTGGTGGAAACGGGTTTTTGAGTGGCAGCAGGTTTTGCAGCCGGCTTCGTGACAGATTTAGTCTTGGGTTGAGGAGCCGGTTTGGCGGCTGAAGGCGTGACCGCAATGGGAGGTTTCGGCTCGACTTTGGGTGGTTTGGGTTTGTTGATTTGCAAGAGAGCATTCCCTGCTCGAGAGACAACTGGTTCTCCGGCGTGAGTCACGGTGACGCGACAGAACAGGCCGCCGTGTTTTCCGATGGGGCTCTTGTCGCTGGTTTGAATGCTGAAACTCAATTCCTGGGTGTCTTTCGTGAACTGTTTAGGTCCCTCGACAACGATGTTTGCTGGCACGCCAATGATTTCAGCTTTCGCTTCGCCTTCGAATGGAATGAGTTGATTGAGCTTGCAAATCAACTCAGTTGCCTGCCCGCGTTCGATACTCATACGCGGGATTTCGACGGTCACGAACGGTTCAGCGATTTCCAATTCACCCAACTGGGTCGACGTCCAAGCGGGGCCTTTGAAATTCGAGGTTCCGATCACGTACATGGGCCACTTGCCAAGTTGAGCCTTGCTGTTGGCGTTAAGCGGATAGTAGGCTTCGGATTTTCCTTTGGGCATCACGATTTGATAAGTCGTGCCGACGCCTGGTGATCGAAAGGGGAACTGCAAGTTGATTTGATCCTCAAAACCCTTGTCTCGATGCGCGATGATTTTTAGCGACTTTTGGCCATTGCGAACCATCGGAGCCGTTGGCTGAACGATCTCCAGCTTAAACGGGAGTTTCTCAACGACGGCGAAGGCCAGTTTGTCGACGTGGCAATGGTAGTAGACCGCGTTGTTGGGTTGACCAAGGACAAAATCGGCGGCGTTGCCGAAGCTGCCTGCTAATGTCTGGACGCCGTTAAGCGAGTGTTGGCCTTTGAAATCAATCAGGGCTCCGCCCAAGGGGGCCTGTTCATCGACTTCAAACACGACGGGCATGGTATTCAAGTTTTTATGCATCGGCTTGGCTTGCATTTTGATTCCAGCCGGGAGGTTGTCGCCCAGTAATTCAACTTCGCCCACGAAGTCTTGGCGAGCACCGTTCATCAACACCGCAAACCGTCCGCCTTGAGGCACGGCGATTGTTTGACGTTGCTGCGAGTAGCGATCGATTCGTTTGATGTCCAATGTGAGCGATGGCTTGCGTGGTGTGAGCTCAATCCGGTAAACAAAATCCGGCTGTCCGCGTCGCAGGTGATCATAGACTCGGACGAAATAGTCTCCGTCTGCGGGGGCTTGGAATCGAATGTAGCTATCTGCTTTTTTGCTGTCGTCGTTGCCAACAAGCACTTTTTTGTTGGCGTCGAAGATGTGGAGCACGGCGTCCAAGCCGGAGCCCAGTCGGCGGGCAAAACACTCGACGTGCCAAACCTGTCCCTTCTTAGCCGTGAATTTGAAATAGTCATAATCGCCGGGCTGGCTAATCACACCGTTGATGGCGTGGGGCAGGGTTACCGTTTGAGTTTGCGTGAAATTGTTGTTGGGTTCTTGTTCGAGATGGTTGTTGAGGTCGACTAACCGGAAAGGCATCGGTGATGGTGAAATGCCATCGGAATCCTCATAGAAAATGCCACCCCGGAATCCTTCCGTTTTGGGCAGTGTCGTTTGCTTGCCGACGGACCGAACGGGTTGCCCTTCAAAAAAGGTGTCGATGAATTGAAGTTCAAGTGATTCACCTGGTTTCCCGCCGGCGGGATAGACGGCTGCGGGACGCGGGAAATTTCCGACGTGCATGCGGTAATGGCTCAAGCCGTTGCCAACGAAGGATGATTCGCGAATCGTGATAAAGTATTGGCCGTCTTCCGGGAGGATGACTGAGAAGAAGCTGTCTTGTTTTGTGAGCGGTGTGTCGTCGGAAACCGCGATTTCGAATCGGTTTTTATCAAGCAACGCGATGGCTGGATCGAACAGATAGCCCAGTCTTAGGGCTTCTACCTCGACCGAGATCCGCTCCCCTTTTTTTCCTTCGATTCGAAAATAGTCGATATCTTCGGTGTTTACGATTCCGGTCACCGTGACATTCAAGTCGATGTTTTGAGCTGCTGTCAAGTCATTGTTGGGTTCCGCTTCTGCGACTTCTGGAAGTCGGCCCACAAACACGCTGCGGTAATCGGAAATCCCGTTTTTGGTGCGAACTTGAGCGACGTGCTCTCCAACTCGACAATCCGCTGCGACTTTGACTTTGACATTGATGTTGTTGGCGTCGATCGGCTCGATCGAAACCACCGTGATTCCGGTGTCGTAGAAGAAGACTTCTTCGGCGTCTTTGAGTCTGGCACCCGCGAATTTCAGGGTGTGTTCCTCGCCGATGCGAATTCCCCGCGGGGTGATGAGATTCAAACGAGGAGAAGATTTTGGCGCCGTGATGACCGTGTTGCCGAGAACCGCGGCGGTGCAGTCGGGGCCATTGGCCAAGCTCACCAGCTGGGCCACGATGATTGCGATCAGCCAAATCGAGTTCTTGCGACGTCGGCTGGGTTCTGTAACGTTTCGATTGTCTTCAAGCATGTCATTGTCCAAGTTCAACTCGAAAGCTGACGGGCGGTAGTTGCCCTGAAAAGTGTCTCATGGGCCCCAGTGTTCTGCGAACGCGATTCGACGCGGGCTTTCGCGAAGGGCCACCCAAGTCAAGCGTGGGTTAAAACCGGCGGCTCAACGTCGCAGCATTGCGTGCCATTGGGGAACTGAAATAGTGTTTATGTTTGTCACATACCAAGCTGACTATGCCAATAGTTCCTTACGCACCTTGCCGCCATCGACGATTTCAATCGGCCTGGCTCCGGGGGCCATCAGCTCTTTGTCGGCGGTGATGCCAAGGCATTTGTAAATCGTGGTTGCCCAGTCTTGGACGCCCAGTGCATTCTCTTCCGGCTCGCTGGCCGTGGCATCGGAACTTCCATAGACTTGGCCCCGTTTGATGCCGCCGCCAGCCATCAATGAACTGAAGACTTTAGGCCAGTGGTCTCGTCCGGAGGTCTGATTGATTTTGGGTGTGCGGCCAAATTCGGATGCGACCACGACCAAGGTTGAATCAAGCAATCCACGTTGGTCCAAGTCCTTGATCAGCATCGCATAGGCCTGATCGAACGCAGGAACTTGGGCTTTCATGTTTCGGTCAATGCTGTCGTGGTGATCCCAGCCGCCATAGGTCATGGTCACAAATCGAACGCCGGATTCCACCAGACGTCGAGCCAGCAACATTCTCGCACCCGCCGTATTGCGTCCGTACTGGTCCCGAAGCTTCGGGGTTTCTTTTTCGATGTCGAATGCTTCGCGGGCTTGTTTTGAACTGATCAAGCTATAGGCTCGATTGTAAAACGTGTCCAAGGAATCAAGCGAATCAGATTTTTCTTTTTCCCGAAAATGCCCGTTCACGACGTCGAGCAGTTTTCTTCGTTTGTCAAATCGTGCGGTATCGACTCCGCTGGGTAGTTCGAGGTCACGAACCTTGAAGCCTTTTTTGGCTGGATCGGCTCCGATGCTGAATCCGGCGTAAGACGAGCTCAAGTAGCCAGTGCCTTGGTAGGGATTCGTTTGGTTCGGAATCAACACGTAGGGTGGCAAATTGTTTCGAGGGCCAAACTCGTGGGACACGACGCTACCCATACTTGGATAAGTCAACGCTGGACTTGGGCGGTAGCCGGTGTGCATGTTGTGCACGCCGCGCTCGTGGGCGGCTTCGCCATGAGTCATGGATCGAATGATCGTGATCTTGTCAGCAACCTGGGCCGTCTGCTTGAACATTTGATTGATTCGAACCCCCGTGAGCTTCGTCGGAATGCTGCTCATCGGTCCGCGGTATTCCAGCGGCGCGTAGGGTTTGGGATCGAATGATTCTTGCTGGGCCATGCCGCCTGGCAAGTAGATATAGATTACCGATTTGGCTGTGCCTTCCTGGCTCGCATAGTGCTTTTGGTCGGCTTGGGCTTCCTTGATTCTAAAGAAGTCCGTCAGCGTTAAACCGATCCCGCCGAGGGCTCCGACTGCTAACAGGTTCCTACGACTCAAGCGGTGGTCGCGACACTTCATATCCGTCTCCTGACGATACCAATCAAAACAGCCGCGGATCTTCCGCGGCCTCAACGATAAGATGATCGTGTTGGGTAATTTAATTGAGTTTAATAAGCGGATCCCCGTTCAACAAACAGAACTCTCACGATGTCCAGTGTTTTCCTCGGGAAAACATTGGACTTCATGAGTGTCACCCCCTAAAGAACGTGAAATAAGTAAGCGAAATTCGTGCAACTCATCCCATTTTAACTAGCATGAAGGATTGAGATGCCAGCCCAACATTTTGACTGACGCACCATGAATAGCACCGTTGGGCTGGCTTTTTCCATTTGGCGAGTAAGCCAAGTGCGGCCGTCGAGGCTGTGACGTCATTCGATTCCCACCCGTAATCGAGGCATTGGAGTCGTCCAGACGTTAGCCAGTTAACGGATCTCGCCTCTCTTGGGTGCCAGCGATCCGTCGATTCCGATTCGCACTTCGATGGCTTGGCAACCTATACCGATTGGCTGAACCCTCTCGATCGTGTCGAGCTTTCACGCTGGAGGATGTTTCTGGGATAAAGAACCAGACGGGATCAGGTAAGCCGGTGGAGTCTTGTTAGTTTTCAACATTCGTTTGATCACAACGGTCGATAAGGATTGAAGACTCAAAACTTAACACGGCTAGAAGATATGATTTCTAAAAAAGTATTTTGCATCGTGGTTGTCGTTCAAGCTTTTTTGCTGGTCTTCAGCACCGCTGAGCAAGCCAATGCTCAAATGCAGTCGATTGTCAAACGTGCGACGCCGCCAGTAGATCGAATCGCACGACGACTCGTGATCCAGGATCCGGTCCTGCTTGAGAATTCACAAGCGAACGAACCTACGATTTCTGAGAAATTTCAGTTGGCTGAACCATCCGAGGGAAGTGTTGAGCCGAGTGTCTTGCAGTCGCAGGAATTCCAGTTGCTGGAATTGCAAACGCGGGCTCCCGTCCGGCAAGAGTTTGGCCCTTGGCCCCGTAAAGGCATTCGTGAGATCGCGGTCGACATTCGCGAGACGAGCAATGAAGTCCCTGAAGACCGCTCGGTTCAACTGTTGAGGTCTGGTAGTTCGGAATGGTCATCTTTTGCTGCAGCTCCCAAGGTTTTTGCCTGGGTCGCTCCGGATATTCGGTACCAGCCGCTGTACTTTGAAGACGTGGCGCTTGAGCGTTACGGACAAACCAAAGCGCCTTATGTTCAATCGACATTGTCGGCGGCCCATTTCTTCAAGTCATTTGTGTTGTTGCCGCATCAAATGCGTCATGATGCGCCAAGCTCGTGCGATTCGCCGCTTGGCTTCTGCCGCCCGGGCAATGTCGTTCCTACGACGAAGCAGCGCACCTATCTTGGTCGCCCCCGACGTTAATCGACTGATTTGATTCGACGATGGATTTGCATCCGTGTGCCTCCCAAAGTTTAGGGCGTCACCTCGAACAAGGAATTAGCTTTCAAACCCGGCGAGCGTTGGATGTCCTCCCAGCACTCGCCGGGTTTTTTTGCGCCGTTTTCGTTTGGTTCGTTAGCTGCGTTTGTCGGAGGTTGGCTACGGTCGCGGTGCCTGGCAAGTCGCCCGAGTTTGGTGCGCTCAGGACGGGCAAATGTGCCGGTCCTGCGAATGGAAATTGCTTGCTTCGCTAACGGAGTTCAGTTGATTTGGCACGGCGGCTGAGTCTCGTTGTGAACGTTGCGGCCCGTTGTGAATCTATGACGGTCACGCGATCGCTGCCTCTTGTTGGGGTTGATCGCCTCTTTCTGAACTTAGTGTTCATTCCGGTCTTCCGTTCCGATGAAAAGGATATTGATGGATGAATTGATCCTGAGCATTTTTCAACACGAGCACGTTATGACTGGCGTTTCGAACGATTTCTCTTCGGCAAGGCAAGCTGTGAGCGAGGCCAATGCGGTTTCTAAAACAGTTGGGTTGCTATGTGTGGCGTTGGCAGTTACCTGGTTGGCTGGCTGCTCTCAGCAGCGGAAACAAAACCTTCAGTTCACTTCTGATTGTTCGCCCTGTCAGTCGATGCTGCAGCAAATCGAGTACCCTGACTTGGCATGCGAAGAAGGCACCGACGGATCCGAGCTGATGACGGCCGAGCCAACGACGCTTTCGAATTTTCATTCAGCCATTCCTTGGGAGCTAACTGTCGAGGAATGCGTGGAGCTTGCCTTGGCTAACAGCAAAGTCATGCAGAAGCTGGGCGGAGTTGTGGTCAATTCGCCAGGCGCCACCACGACTTTGTACGACCAGGCCATTACGGAAACGGGCGGAACCAGTGTCGAGCAAGCGTTGAGCGCCTTCGATGCACAAGTTAATACTGGCCTGTTCACGTCGCGAAATGAGCGGAAGTTCAATAACGTGTTCTTCGGCGGTGGTGCCGCCAGTTCGATCACGCAAGCAGCCAATTTCAATTTTGAAATCTCGAAGCAAACGGCAACCGGTGCTTCGTTCGCGATGCGAAATACAGTCGACTACAATCGCAGCAACATCCCGTCCAACCTGTTCGGCAGTACGTACGACATCGTCAACCAAGTCGAAGTCCGGCAGCCGTTGGCGCGTGGACGTGGCACCATGATCAATCGAATCGCCGGTCCAAACGCGACCGCGGGTATCTACAACGGTGTCATGATCGCTCGAATTCGCAGTGACATTTCGTTGGCAACCTTCGAAGCCTCCGTTCGTAATCTTGTACGCGACGTGGAAACCAACTATTGGGAGCTCTATTACGCGTACCGTGATCTCGATACAAAAGTCGCCGCTCGCACATCGTCACGTGAGACTTGGAGAAATCGGAAGCTCCGTTTCGACGCTGGTACAGAGCGACCGGACGATGAAGCGCAAGCTCGTCAGCAGTATTTCAGTTTTCAAGCACAGGCTCAGAATGCTCTAACGGGCGTTTTGAACGGGCAACCGGGTGTGCTTGGGGCCGAAAGGAACCTCCGCCGGTTGATGGGGTTGCCTGCCAGCGATGGCAAAGTTGTGCGGCCAATCTCCGATCCTTCGTTGGCTCCGGTGGCGTTCGATTGGAGTCAGTCCCAGCAACAGGCTCTCGGTCGCCGGGTTGAAATCAGAAGTCAAAAGTGGTCCGTTCGACAACGTGAACTGGAATTGTTGGCTGCGAAGAGCCTTAATAAATGGCGATTCGATTTGGTCGGACAATATGGATTCCGAGGATTCGGCGATGACCTGTTCGGGGGCCGGAGTCGACCCAGCGGCAGTGCCTTTGACGACTTGATCAATGGCGATTTGGACGATTGGCAAGTCGGCGTTGAGTTGGGAGGAGCGATTGGTAATCGAGCCGGGCATCTGGCAATTCGCAATGCGGAACTTAACCTGGTCCGCGAGCGAGTTCTGCTTAAGGAGCAACAGCGCCAAATCATGCACGACCTGAATGCGGCGTTTACGGAAGTCGATCGTGCGATGGCGAACCTGAAAACTAGCTTCAATTCGCGAGTCGCGACCCAAGATGAGCTGGTTCCTAAACGCAAGCGTGTCGACGGAGACGTTGATTCAGTGTTCTTCCTGTTGGATGCCGAACAGCGTGCTGCGACGGCAGAAAGTGCAGTTCACCGGGCGGTTGCCGACTACAACCAGGCGTTGTTGAACTACTCGTATGCGTCTGGTGGATTACTCAGTCGGTACAATATTCGCTTGACCGAAGGCGAATGGTCGGAGTCGGCTCAAGCGAACGCGGCCCGCAAGGCTCCGCGATTCAGACGGACTGACAACGGGGCGAATCAAGTTGATGTTCAGCCTGTCAGTTACGGCCAGTACGACCAGTCGGCGGCTCAGCCAATGGGTGGCGCGAACTACAACAATTCTCCCCTGGAAAGCAATTTGCCATCTGAGTATGACACCGCTCCCGTCAGTGACAATTCAGTGGGAGCCGTGATCAACAACAAGGCCTTCGATCACAATGGGGCCGCACTCATCGCTCAGGATTACCTCCGTCGCTAGGCCATGGGGCGTTAGTCTTCTGGAGGCTTGTAACCGATTGGGGAAACTTTCTCCAACTCGAATTCTTTCCTCGAGAGGGCCACGTAGTTCAGCCCGATGGCGACTTGCTCACCAGCGATGACACGTTCCCCTGATTCGTCCAAGCGGGCGTTCATCGTGGCCTTTTTGCCACTGTGGCAGATTGTTTTGATTTCCCCCAGCACGTCGGCCCAGGCCAATAAGTACTTGCTGCCGACGAAAGGCTCGCCTAAAAAATCGGTACGCAATCCATAGCACAGGACTGGGACTCCAATTCGGTCGCAGACCAGCGTCAGCTGAAGGACTTGGGCGGCCGTCAAGAACTGGGCTTCGTCAATAAACACGCAAGCCAAGTGCGATTCGCTTTGTTCCTCGAGGATGTGAACATATAAGTCGAAGTCTTGTTCGAACGCGTAAGCCTCTCGGCTCAAACCGATTCGGGACGAGATCATGCCGACGCCGGCCCGGTCATCGATCTTGGGCGTGAACAGCAGAACCCGCATCCCGGATTCTTCGTAGTTGTAAGCCGCCTGGAGAAGCGTCGTGCTTTTACCGGCATTCATCGCCGAATAGTAAAAATATAGTTTTGCCATCGCTGATCGGTTGAGCCAAGAATTCCATTAATGTTTAATTAGTCGCATCCCTAGTTTATCGCGAACTTCGTAAGCCCCATAGCGGGCCGAAACTGAGACGCAGAACCAAATGAATCCCATCGAAGACATCGACCCTCAGTCCGACCTCATTTCCTACAACCAAAACGCTTGGAATCATCAAGTCCGCAAGCAGAATCAATGGACGGTTCCGGTGACGCCTGAGCAGATCGCTCAAGCCAAAGCTGGGCAATGGTCTCTCGTTCTGACGCCACAAAAAGCAGTCCCGCGCGAGTGGTTTCCGGATTTTCAAAATCAGACTGTGAAAGTTCTCTGCTTGGCAGGTAGCGGTGGCCAACAAGGGCCCATTTTGGCGGCGGCTGGAGCTCAAGTCACCGTTTACGATTTATCGCCTGAGCAATTGGGGCAAGACCGCTTGGTTGCTGAGCGTGAGGGGTTGGAGATTGAAACGATTCAAGGTGACATGCGTGACCTGGCGGCGCTCCAGAACGATTCTTTTGATTTGATCGTTCATCCATGTTCGAATTGTTTTGTGCCCGATATCAATCCGGTTTGGAAAGAAGCCGCGCGGGTGCTTAAACCGGGCGGCGAGATTATTGCTGGGTTCACCAAGCCGGTGTTTTATCTATTCGACTATGCGGAAATGGAAAAAGGGAATTTGAAGGTTACGCATGCGATTCCGTATTCAGATCTGACCAGTATACCGGATGAAGAGCGGCAGGTCTTCGTCGACGCCGGAGAACCGCTGTGCTTTGGACATAGTTTGACTGACCAAATCGGCGGACAAATCGCGGCTGGGCTCGCGCTCACAGGATACTACGAAGACAAATGGCCCGAGTATGTGATTTCAGATTTCATCTCAGCGTTCGCGGCGACCAAGGCGACCAAGCCGATGGGGTAGCGGCGGGGCAGGAACTATCGGCAAGCCCTGACGCGTCGGTTTACCACGGGAACTTTGTCCACTAACCATTCGAGTTGGGATTGGAATCTGAATTGCTCGTTCCTACGATGCGAACAATGATCGCGTCGGCTTGGTCGTGATTGAGTTTAATTTGACGTCCGTCTACTGTGATCAGCGTCCAGACTTTTCCGTCTGATGAACGTTTACCCATCGTGACGTGGTCTCCCGGGGAGAGTCCGAACGATTGGGCGAGCGGCGCGATCTTTTTGATTTCGGCTTGGTTTCCATTTCTCAGCAGGCTGGAGACGAAATCTCGCTTGCTCCGGATCAGGCGTGCGTCGGATGGGATTTCTGAGCCATGGGGGTCGGCGATGGGATGCCCCAGTTTGTCGTCAAGGTACTCGACGGTTGCTTGATCGCTAATATGCTCCAGCTTGTGGGCTTTTTTGTGGAGGTCTTGTTCGGGTGTGCCGGCCTGTTCCAGATAGGTTTCCCATAATCGATGGGCTCGGACCAGTCGATTGGCTTCAATCCGTCCGTCATCCGTTAGTCGGATTTTGTCCTTGTCGATCTCAAGCAAATCTTGCCGGGCCAAATTAGAGATGGCACGCCGAATTTTCATGTTTCGAAACGTCAAGTGTTTCTCGATTTCCGCGATTGGAACGGACTTGCCTTTGGCCCGGAGGATCGCTCCCAGCACGTCTTCCATGGTTTCTTGCGGGATCGCACTGGACTTGCGAATCCAATCGGCCAACAGACCGTATCGGGGAGCAAACGTTAGCGTTCCTAAGAAAATCAGCGTCATCATCACGACGACTGAGGCGCCGGGGGCGGCCCCGGCGAGCGTCGCCAAAATAAATCCCGACCAGAAGCCGAGAACGCCAATCACAATCGAAATGATGATCATTCGATCGAGACGGTCTGACAACAGATAGGCCGTTGCCCCAGGCGTAATGATCAAGGCGACCACGAGAATCACGCCAGTGATTTGCACGCCGCTGACAACGACAAGCGAGGTGCACGCCGTCAATAGATATTCAACAGCCAGGACCGGGATCCCAATCGAGGCTGCCATGATCGGGTCGAAACTCGTGAGCTGGAGTGGGCGATAAAACAAAAGCACGACACTGAGGACAATTGAGGTGACGATCGCCAATAGCCACAGTTCCTCATTGGGCACAGAGAGCACGCTGCCCATCACGTAATGATAAATGTCAATTTGTATGTGCTTGCCAATGGCTTTCAAGGAAATGGCAAACGCACCAAGGGCGAAAATCCCGGTGTACATAATCCCGATGGCCGTGTCTTGGCTGATCCGCGAGAACTTGGAGATGAATCCGACCATGCCCACCGTGGTGATTCCAGCCAAGAAAGCACCGATGATCATGGCTCCCAAGTGCGGGTCTTGTTGCCCAAACACGAGCTTGATTAACAAGTAGCCGGCAATTACACCGGCAAACATTGAGTGAGCGATCGCGTCGGCGAGAAAAGACATTTTGCGCAACACGATGAAGCATCCGACGACGCTGCACACGATCGATAGCAGTGTCCCAGCGATCAGAGGGCGGATCACGTGTCCGTAATCAAGTTGCAGGTTTTCAAACCAATTCATGGTTGTTGACTCCCGGCGTGATCAGCAGATTCTTGAGGGGGATTTTGAAAAGACGAAGCCAACTCAGCGAAGACTTTCATGTTGCCTTCATAAACGTCGGCGAGTAGTTGCGGGTTGAGAACTTGTCGGGGCGTTCCAAATCCAAAAAGTCGCTGTTTGAGTAACACGATTGAATCAAAGTATTCGGCCGCAGTGGCCAAATCGTGATGGACCACAACCACCGTTTTGCCTTGTTCTTTCGTCTCTTGCAGAACATCGAGGATGGCTCGCTCGGTGGCGGCATCGACTCCTGCAAACGGTTCGTCCAGCAACAAGATGTCGGCGTCTTGTGTGAGGGCTCTGGCCATGAAGACTCGCTGTTGTTGCCCTCCCGAGAGTTGGCCAATTTGTCGTCGAGAAAATTCGCTCATGCGGACTTTTTGAAGGGATTCATCGGCCAATTCGTAATCATGCTTGGTCAAGTCCTGCCACCAGCGACGTTTTCCATAACGCCCCATCGCGGCGACTTCGCGGACCGTGATTGGGAAATTCCAATCGACAGCGCCCCGTTGCGGCACGTAGGCTACCTTGCCCCTGACGTTAGAAACGTCTTCACCAAAAATCTTGACCACTCCGACATCGGGTTTAACAAATCCTAAAATGGCTTTGATGAATGTCGATTTCCCGGATCCGTTGGGGCCGATGACCCCCACCAGTTTTCCCGCTTCGATGGCAACGGAAATGTCGAGCAAAGCCGGGACTGGCCCGTAGCTGACCGTTAATCGGCTCACGTCGATCGCAGGTATTTCAGCCGCTGAAGGAAGTGCCGAATCGTTAGTGTGCATGATCATCGTTTTTCTCCTGGGCGGGCTGAACGGTGAAAACGATGGGGCCGCCCACGACCGAGAGAAACGGCTCACTCGCGATCGTCTGTACCATGATGGGTGTCCCGTTTCGATTGATGGTGACTCTGATGGCGTCGAATCCCGTCGCAAACTCGTCTCGGTTTGCCGAAACATAAATCTCATTTTCCCCCACCTCGACACCTGGGAGGTTCGAGATCGTGAGCGGCGTTTCGGGGGGGAGCGTGGCTTTGTGCTCGTAAACGGTTTCCTGTTTAAACGTCAGCTTCAGGGCCGCCGGTGAAAAAACAGGGTCGGCGACACATTCAAACGATCGCTCGACATCGACCGAGTAAACGGCCTCGTCGTAGTCGATATGTATTTCCACTGCCGGGCGCCGTACGCTTTCAGCGAACTGAATGTACGCAAACGTTCCGCCGATCAGGAAGACGGTGATCAAACAAGCCAGAACGGGACGCATGATATTGATTCTTGGAAAACGTGAGTTGGTAATAGCTCGGCAGCAATGTCATCATCGCGTTGGTTCGAGTCAGATAAGATCGTTTATTTGAGGTGTTTAACGATCGTAAGAACATTCTCACGCATCATGCCAATGTAGGTTTCACCGGCTGAACCGGCGCTGCCCATGGCGTCTGAATAGAGTTCTCCTCCTACCAAGATGCCGGTTTCACGAGCGATGTCGTCTAGCAGTTCGCGGTTGATAGTCGTCTCGACAAAAATACTCTTGACGCCCAACTCTCGAATCTGTTTGACGATATTCTGTTTCTGGTCGATCGAAACGCCCGCCAATTCACCGGTCGTCCAGCCCACAGGGCTGATCGCTTGAAACCCGTAGGCTTGGCTGAAATATCCAAAGGCATCATGGTGGGTCACGAGGATCCGGCGGGCTTTGGGAATCGCGTTGACTTGAGCGGCGATCCATTGATTCAACGCACGTAGCTGGATGAGATAGAGTTGCGCTCGGGCTGCATATTCCTCCGCATGGTCAGGGTCAATTTTGCTAACCGCGTTGCTGATGTTGGTCACGTAGATCATCGCGTTTCTCGGTGAGAACCAAGCGTGAGGATCGTCGACCGAATCGCCATTGAGTTCCAATCGGAGCGCTTCAACGCCAGTCACGCAAGTGACCAAAGGCTTGCCGGCGTTGTTGGCTAATTTCGACATCCAACCATGGCCTTCGAGGTTCCAGCCGTTTTCCACGCACAGGTCGGCTCGCTTCACGGCGAGGGAATCGTCTGTTCCGATTTCGTAAGTGTGAGGATCCTCTCCCGGCGCAAGCACGCAAATGACTTTCCAGCGATCGCCCACGATGTTACGCGTGAAGTCCGCGACTTGGGTCGTGGAGCAAACGGCTACCAGCTTTTTTGTTTCAGTTTCTTGGGCCGAGGCAGCGTTGCCTGATCCCGTGGCAAGACCGACGGCAAGACATAGCATCAGCAACAAAGGTAAACGCTGAATAGGGCTCATAGGTTTCTCGATTCGAAGTCTCGCAGCGCCGCTTCCAGTTTGGAAACGGACGGTTTTTGGGTTTGAATGGCTTGCAAAAAGTGTAGCCTTGGCTACAATTGGCACGGTTGATTGTTGTCCATCTTGGGACACAAGTCAATAGACACAATGGATTGTGTTGGGGGGGAATGGGTTTCCAAGCCTTTCAATGGCGCACTTTCTTGTGAACAGTTGGATTGGTTAGATGAAGGGCTGGCAGCGTTATCCCACGATTGGACGGTCTCTAGATCAGCCAGCCCATGTGTGGTTTTCGAGAACTGAGTGGAATGAAATTGACTTCTAAACCCAAATCACGCCGGCACGAGCGAACACGACGGGATCACAGCACGGAAACGGCTGAAGATTATGTGGAAGCGGTAGCGGATATCATCGATGAGCAGGGTGCTTGCCGAGTCGTTGATTTGGCGAAACTATTTGGTGTCAGCCATGTGACCGTCACTAAAACGGTGTCTCGGTTGATTGCGGCGGGGTATCTGACGAGCGAGCCATACCGACCTATCAACTTGACGCGAAAAGGAATGCGAGTCGCCAGCGAGTCTCGGCGAAGGCATCAGATTGTGTTTGAGTTCTTGTTGGCGCTAGGGATCAGCGAATCGGTGGCCGAGATAGACGCTGAGGGGATGGAGCACCACGTGAGCGAAGAAACGCTGGGGAAATTCCAAGAGATAACGGCTCAGCGTAAGAACGGATGATGGCCAGTGGACCTAGGAGACCGAGCGGTCGGAGCGGACCGAGCGGTCCGAGCGGGCCGGGCGAATGCTGAGGCAAGCGATTGCACAAACGGTTGGGCAGAGTGCCCAACCTACGTCGGGGCACCAAGCTCTGATTGTCTCGATTAAAGCCGAATCAGAGTGGTGTCGCTCAGGTGTTCGATCTCAATTGAGATCAGCTCGTTGAGGACTTCCCGGAACGAAGGCCGCATCAGCGGATTTTTGCAAAGCATCTGTTTGACGATGACCCCAAGTCTCGGGGGGCAATCTCGAGAGGCGATGATGAGATCTTCCGGAATTTGCTCAAGGTGTTGAGCTTCCAATTCATCGGTTGATTGGCCTTCGAAGGGCGTACTCAAGGCGAGGGCTTGATAGATCAAGATCCCCATCGAATAGACATCAGCGGCTGCGTTGGCCACATAGTCCGTTGCAAAGCATTCGGGAGCGGTATAACGGGCCAATTGCAATTGATTGCGAGGCAACCAGGCTTTCTCGTCGACCGAATGCGACCGCGACCACCCGAGCAGCGACACACGTCCTGTTTTGCCAATCAGAACGTGTGCCGGCTCGAGACCAAGGTGGATTTTTCCTTTCTCGTGTCCCGCACGGACTCCCTCCGCGATTTGTCGCAGCACCCAGAGCATGCGAGTCAGCGGAAGGTGCGGGGCTGAAGAAAAGAGCCTGTCGAGACTGCGGCCTTCGATCCAGGGTTGAACCAGGAAGAAGGGAGCTCGGTCGAGTTCTGCATCCAAAAGCCGGATAACATTTGGATGAAGAATTTGCTCGGTAGCCAGGGCTTCGCGGCCGAGCCGATCAATCGCCAGAGGAACAAGGTCCTTGGGGAGTTTAGGGTTAATAAGTTTGATCACAAAATCGTGATTCGAATCATGAGCATACGTTTTTGGAGCGGCACGAAAAATGGTGTACCAACGGTTTCCGGTGACCTGTTCCCCCAGTCGCCAACAGGAAACGATATCGTTATGAGCCGGCGAGGCGTCTGTGTTTGAAGTTTGGGTGGACAGGTGCATGTTGTTATCACAATGGTGATGGCTGGTTGTATGCAATCCTTTGGAACCAACCCGGTGTCAACGCCCGCAGGCGATGTAGTAATTTCGATACTTGACTGATCGGAATTGACACCACAGTTGAACAGCCCTACAGAAATTAGTCAGGTCGCAACGGCAATGAATAGCAACGTCGCAATTGGGAATTGCAAACTTGGGAACCGTTATTTTTCGACCCTGGTTAAAGTCTGAATTTCTTCCCTGTTTTTGTGCCCGGAATTTTGGCCGCGGAATTTTGCACCCGGAGTCTTGGCCGCGAAGTTTTGCATGAGCCGTAGCTTGAACGCATCACAAGTGCCCTCGCGTCGGCGTGCCTAGAGCGGGTAACGACTCGCGATTTCTCGCCGGGCTTAAGAGGATCCGGTAGCCAGTCGCACAACGACTCGCCCACGCGACTGGGCGTTCGAGACGGGCAGATGTGCCCATCTTGCGGTGCCTGGTGCCTAGCGACCCGCGGCTCCTGCTTTTTCGCCATGATTAATATGATGCGGTTTTAAACGTGCGATTGTGTGCCTGAGCACGGGTGCGATTGAGTGCCTGAGCACGGGTGCGATTGAGTGCCTGAGCACGAGTGCGATTGAGTGCCTGAGCACGAGTGCGATTGAGTGCCTGAGCACGGGTGCGATTGTGAGGGGCGTTGTGCCCAGCCTCTGGAAATTTTATGTATCGCGGGTGCGCATTCTGGCGGCCAGCATGCGTGTCAGTTCATCTGCCGCCACACCGAAGAGGATTACGGCTCCAATGATGGTGAACTCAAGTTCATCCGGGATCTTTAGTAAAACAATCGAGTTGTACAAAGTTTGCATTAACGCGGTTCCCACAACGACACCAAGAATGCTGCCTTCTCCACCACGTAATGAACAGCCCCCCAAGACGGCGGCGGCAATCGCGTATAGCTCGAAGAAGTTGCCAAAACTTGAAGGAGCGATTGAGTTTGAGTCGATTGCAAACATGATACCGCCTACGCCGGTCAAGATCGCACCTAGCACGTAGGCCAGCGTGGTGATTCGTCCTGTGCTGATGCCTGAATACCGGGCGGCCTCTTCGTTGCGCCCAACGGCTTGGAGGTGCCGTCCCGCGACGGTCAAGTTGAGGAACACGATCGCGGCAATCGTTACGGTTGCGAAAATGAAAAACGAATACGGGATTCCAAACGACTCGGCGCCCAGTGATGCGTCCCAGACCATTTTCCAAGAATCCGCGCCCCCTTCGGCACTTGCGGGGACATTCACGGGCATGAATTCAAGCCCCGTTTCCCAGCGTCCCGTGCCGACTTTTCCCAACGTTTCCTGATATTCGATAAAGCCAACTGTTTGGTCACTCGTGAGCCAACGGGAGAGTCCCCGGTAGATCAACAGTCCGCACAGCGTCACGACGAAGGGTTGCATCTTGAGTTTAGTAATCAAGAAGCCATGGACACATCCGAGTGCCAAGGTGATTCCCAGCACCGAAAGTAGTGCCATCGGAATTGACATGTAAGGCGTTTTGCGAATCGGCACGGCTCGGAATTCTGCATTCAACCCAGAATCTTCATCGGTCAGCGCGATGGCGCCGGTCGCATTGCCTGTATCGACGACTTTTTCTCGTTGCGTTAAAGTCGGGTGAACGAACAGAATCTTGTCGTTGTGGTTTAGCGTTGGGGAATCAGGTGCAAGTTGAGCTTCGATCCCGACGAGTGTCTCCACCGCAAAAGTGGCTGAGATCTTGCCGATTGGATTGTTGTCTTTTGGATCTGGGTCTTGGTCTCGGCGCGGCGCTGGATCAACTTTTAAGATCGCGACTGAGTCAGCGACCCCTTCGATCGCTTGGTTGGCAGACACCTCAACGACGTTGACTAGACCTCGATTGCGTCTGTCTTTGTAATACCAGACTTGGTCGCCAACGGAAAAATCATGATCTGCAGAGACGGCAATCGTGGATTCGTCGGCGCGAACTTGCCACACGTCGACTTGCCCGATGGGTACGTAATCTACGTGAAGAAACAAGGCCAGCAGGCAAGCGGAGAGGCAGACCAATGAACCGATGGATAGGTCGATGCCGCTTGAGATGATGATAAAGGCCACACCGATCCCCAGTACCCCATAGAGCGAGGTTCGGCGCAGAAGGTTTTCCAGGTTGTTGGGTGTCAAAAATGAAAGCGGTGATTGCCAAGTCAGGACGCACCACAGCAGCATCAGCAAGGTCGTGATCCCGACGATTTTTAAAAGCCCTGTTCCGCGATTGCCCATTCTTATTCGCCTCTGACGCAATTGGTTGGTTGATTGCGTGCTGAATTAGTGGCCAGCCGCATGATCGATTCTTCGTTGAGTTGGTCTCGATGTAACTCGCCCGTGATTTGGCCTTCATGCATGATGTAAGCCCGGTCAGCGATTCCGATGATTTCTTCGAGTTCGCTCGACACAAACAAGATCGCCATTTGTTCCGAGGCTAGTTTTTCGATCAACTGGTAAATCTCTTGCTTTGCCCCCACGTCGATTCCGCGTGTGGGTTCATCTAGTAGCAAAAGTTTGGGGGACATGGATAGCCATTTCCCCAAGACCACTTTTTGTTGATTGCCGCCTGAAAGGAATTTGGCCGGTTGGCGATCTGAGGGCGTTTTCACGGCCAGCCGCTCAATCATTTCGGCTGAATCCGATTTTTGTTTCTTGAAATTAGCGAACCCAAAGCGATGGGCGTATTCACGCAGGCCCGCCATTCCAATATTGTCTTGAACACTAATCTCGACTTGCAATCCATGTTGCTTTCGGTCCTCCGGGACTAGGGCAATGCCATGCCCGATTGCCTCACGTGGTGTTCGCATCGAAACAGGTTGGCCGTTGATGAATATCTTTCCGTTCAGCGGTCTATCAACGCCAAAGAGAGTTTGCAGCAGTTCCGTTCGGCCGCTGCCTACCAGTCCCGCAATCCCCACGATTTCGCCGGCCTTGACGTTCAGGGAGACTTTTTGCTTGGGCCACATCGAAGTCGTCACGTCCTTGACTTCGATCACTGTATTTCCCGTTAGATGTTGGGTGCGGCTATAGAACTGCGAAATGTCCCTGCCCACCATCTTGGAGACCATCTGGTCGTGTGTGATCTCGGCACCGTTTAGCTCGCCTACGAATTCTCCATCGCGCAGAACAATGACGCGATTGGACAGTCGTTTGACCTCTGCGAGGCGATGCGAGATGTAGATGATGCTAACCCCCTGATCACGCAATGACTCGATCAAGTTGAACAAAGACTCGGATTCTTTGGATGACAAGCTCGACGTGGGTTCGTCCATGATGAGAACGCGGGCCTGCACAGAAAGCGCCTTCGCGATCTCGACCATTTGCTGCTTCCCAATCGTCAATCGATTGACGATGGTTCGAGGCGAGACATCTAATCCGACTCGCTCGAGAAATTCGCTCGAGCGTTCGTAGATCTCACTTGACTTGACGAACCCGGCCTTGGAAGGTTCTCGTCCCAAGAAAATGTTTTGACCGACGTTGAGGTTGTCACACAGATTGAGCTCTTGATGAATCAGGACGATGCCATGATTCATTGCCGCTCGAGTGTTTTCGAATACGACTGGCTTGCCATCGACAAGGATCTCGCCGGCGTCGGCGGATTGAACACCGGCCAAGATCTTCATGAGCGTACTTTTCCCCGCTCCATTTTCACCAATCACCGAGAGGACTTCGCCGCGTTTGGCGGAGAGGTCGACGCGATGCAGTGCACGAACGCCCGGAAACGACTTGGATAGTTTCCGGACCTCGAGCAAGTGAGATTCGTTGGGCGGGTAGTTTTCTGACACGGGGCAGGCCTAGAGCTTTGCCAAAACGGCTGATCTTTTTATCGAGGGGGCTGGGAAAGCGCTAGTTGCCGACTTTTTCTTTGAGGTCCGCCCAGAATTCGTCAACGTTTTCGGTCTTCTTGCCGCCAATTTTTCGGCCATCTTTCGTGACCGCTCGGGCTGGAACGTCGATGTACTTACTTTTGGGGATCACGGATTTGTTTCCCTTGATCAATT
>JBLINZ010000032.1:0-24590 GCA_047639375.1 Mariniblastus sp.
GTCAAAGTCGATTCGGAAGATCGCAACACGACCGACATCAGCAAGCGTTTCTTGGTGGGACCGTCTTTTTCTTCATTTCGAAACGTCTCCCGATACTCGACCGATTCAAGCAACGGCCCGCAAGCCGAGCGAACGGTCGATTCGAGTTCCGCCCAACGCACGGCGTTCTCCACAATGAAGTTAAAATCGCGTGTGACCGATGGAAACGAGCTGAGATTGGTGTGCAACGGAATCAAGACCGCTTGGCCCTCAAGCACAGCCAAATCAAGCTCGGCAACGGTCGCGTCCGAGCGGAGCCCAAACTCCTTTTTCGCGGCCTTCGAAACCGCTCCGATCCAACCCAGCACCTGATCACCAATCCGTAGCTCCGCAGATTGACTGTTGTCGAGCACGTCATGCGAGCACTCGGAAACCACGAGCGTGGCGGCCGGATTGATGTTATGCAAAAGCGTTTCAATCACGCCTTTGACCGCGAAATAGTCCCGCCCGCTGACAATCCCAAGTTTCGTCGGCTGGTTGGGAATTTGATCGTTGCCCTTGGCCAGATACACCTTCGCCGTCTCAAATAAATTGACGTCCGAATTAGATCGATACTCATTGATTCGCCGCACTTCCAGCAAGCTGGGAATGAGACTGCGGCGAAGCAGATTGACCGCGCCGATGTTGTGTGAATAGTCTTCCAACACTCCCTGCATCGGCTGGGAGCTGATCAAGGGCGGGGATTCCGTCCAGGGACTGAACGCATCCGACCAAGGCTGCGGCACGAGGCTCGGGGTCACCGACTCGTCGAAACCTGCACACGTCATCACGGTTCGAACTTTGTCGATCACACGATCGGCCTTGGGGCGATGCGAAGCCGACATGGGGACGTTGACGTTATCAGGAATTTTTTCAAACCCGTAGATCCGGCCAACTTCTTCGATCAAGTCGACTTCTCGCGTCAGATCTTTACGCCAGCTTGGCGGAGTGACCGTAAACGAATCGCCCTCGGACGAGACGAGGGTCAAACCAAGTTTCTCAAGTGTCGGCGCCACAAAGTCCCACGGGATTTCAACACCCAGCAAACGTTCCAATTGACCGTAACGCAACACGACATCAGCAGGCGTCGCCGGCGGCTGTCCCACATCGAGCACCCCGGCCAACAAGGTTCCGCCCGCCGATTCCAAAATCAACTCGCAAACTCGCTGGCTGGCCCAATCGAGATTGGCCGAATCAACGTTCCGCTCGAAACGGAACGATGAAGGGCTGTGGAGTTTTAGTTTTCGGGCCGCATTGCGAACCGACAACTGCTCGAAGTAGGCGGCTTCGATCAAGACCTCTGTTGTGGTTTCGGAAACCTCTGAATTGGCTCCGCCCATGACTCCGCCCAGCGCGACGGCGTCACTGGCATCAGCGATCACGCACATCCCCGCGTCCAGCCCATAAGTTTTGTGGTCGATGGCTTCAAATTGCTCGCCCTCGTTAGCAGCTCGGACAACGATCTTGCCACCTTTGATTTTGGCAAAGTCAAACGCATGGAGTGGCTGCCCACACTCGAACATGACATAGTTCGTCGCATCCACGACGTTATTGACGATGCCGATCCCTAACGACGCCAACCGTTTCTGCATCCACTCTGGACTGGGACCGATCTTGACTCCCTTGAGGAGGCGAGCGGTGTAACGAAAACAACCTTCTGGCGCCGTCATTTCTACTGAGCAATGATCCGTGATCGATTCAGCAGAAGTAGACGGCTGCGGGCTGGGCACCTTCAGCGGAATCTCATAAAGGGCGGCCACCTCGCGGGCGACTCCGATGTGCCCCAAACAATCAGCTCGATTACTAGTAACCTCCAAGTCAATGGCTTGGTCCGAGCCGACGGCTTCGGTGCCCTCATGATTCAAACCCGACATGGTCAAACGATCCACGAGCTCATCGTGAGACATCTTCAGGTCAACGTATTCAGTAAGCCAGTTCCAGGAGACGATCATGGTTTTGTCGAAAGTAAAAGTTGAGTTGAAAATAAAATGCGAGTGAATTTCAGGCCGCTAAAACTGATGCAGGAACCGAGTGTCATTGGTGAACAAGTAACGAATGTCGGTGATCTGATGACGGATCATACAGAGCCGCTCGATTCCCAGCCCGAACGCGAAACCACTGACTTTTTCCGGATCATAGCCGACCGAGCGAAGGACGTTCGGATCGACGATCCCGGCTCCCCCAAACTCAACCCATTTGCCGTTCCAGAAATAATCAGCTTCCACGCTTGGCTCCGTGAACGGAAAAAACGATGGCCGAATCCGGACAGGCACATCGTCGCCCAAGTAATTAGAAGCGAATAGTTTCAAAACGGTTTTCAAGTCGGCCAGGGTTACTTTTTCGTCGACCATCAGGCCTTCGATTTGGTGGAACATGGGATAATGCGACCAATCCGCGGTGTCCGGACGGTAGACCCGGCCCAGCGAAACGATCCGAACTGGCGGTGGCGTCGTTTCCATGACACGAATTTGCACAGTACTGGTTTGGCTGCGCAACAGCATCGGATTATCGGAAAGGGTGGCATCCGATTTCCCGGAGCCCTGATCCGCTTGCGACTGAGCGACCGACAGGTAAAAGTTATCCAAGGGGTCTCGTGCCGGATGGGCACGCGGGATATTCAGGGCTTCAAAGTTATGATAATCATCCTCGACTTCAGGCCCTTCAGCTGGCGTGAAACCCAACCGTCCCATGATGTCCTTGAGCTCGTTGATCGTCTGAGTGATGGGATGCAACCGGCCCACATGAAACTTCGTTCCGGGTAGCGTTGGATCGAATTTAGGATCCTTTGCTTCGGCACCGACGCCACCAACAAGCCGCGTCTGGGCATCCTCGAAAGCCGCTTGGATTGACTGCTTGACCGCATTGAGCTTCATCCCCGCTTCTTTTTTGCTCTCGCCAGGGACCGCCCCCATGTTTTTCTGAAGGCTCTTGAGTTTGCCTTTTTTGGCTCCCAGAAACTCAACACGAGCCTCGTCCAACTGGCCGGGGCTACCGGCAGCCGAAAACGCGTTTAATGCGGATTGAGAAAGCTCATCGAGTTGTTGAACGAAGTCTTCGATTGACATGGCGGTGGCAGTCATGGGATTGACCGTTAGGGGTTAAAGCTTTGGGCTGGGTTAAAGCAGCCGAGGAATCAGCAAATCGATCCGTGCTGGGGCCGCAGCGCTGGGCAGCGCTACGAAAAAAGGAAGACAACTTGGCCAGTTGTCTTCCTTTTCGATATATCCAATTGACGAAATCCGTCCTAAGCGGCCAAAGCTTCTTTGACAGATTCGACGATCGTGTCAAAAGCAGCTGGATCGCAAATCGCGATTTCGGAAAGTGACTTTCGGTCAAGTTCGATCTGGGCTTTGTGCAACCCGTGGATAAACTCGCTGTATCGCAAGCCACGCTGACGGCAAGCCGCATTGATACGTGTGATCCACAATCGACGATAGGTTCGCTTTTTGACGCGGCGATCACGGAACGCAAATACGCCTGCGCGGACAAGAGTCTCTTTAACGGTTCGCAGCATGTTGCGACGACCACCGCGAAAACCTTTGGCTCGTTTGAAAAGCTTACGCTTTGCACGGGTGCGAGCTGCACCTTTTGTTGTACGCATTGAATCTAACCTTTAGTTTTGCCAAACAGGCCCCAAACGATCGTTTGAAGTTAGTTGCCTATCAAAGCACGCGAGCGGAACTCGCTGGGAATGGCAGACAGTCGTCAGCCATTCCTACTTAGTAGCTGTACTTGCCCAACGATTGAACGATGGACTTCACCATGTTTGTGTCGAGAGTCGTTACACCACGCAATTTACGAGTACGCTTGGCACTCATTCTTACGTTTCGGTGGGACTTTCCAGAAGCACGATGCTTAACTTTCCCATTGGCCGAGATGCGAAAACGCTTCTTGGTCCCTTTGTGGGTTTTCATTTTGTTGTGTGACATTGGATCACCGTCGTTTTTCTAAATAAATTGGAGTCGAGGATTGTAGGCGAAAACGCTGGTAATTCAAAGGGCTTACTTAGGCTAAACTCCGGAAATCCTCCACGATCGCCGTTCCCAGCTGCATTGTCGGGGCCGGCTGCTCCAAATCTTCCGAAAGATAGAGCTCGTTGAGGTGCGTCATGGCCTTCGGCCAAATGTGAAAATTCTCCGATATGTGAAAACCCCAATGGCCCACGATCCCGTTTTCACCGATTTTCCCGGTGTAGTTGATCTGATGCAAACCCAAATACTGCTTAACCCAGGCACACGTCCCTGATCTTAAGTCGTATTCACCCTGAGAAATCCACGGTCCAACGTAGTCCGTACCCTCACCTTTGATCTTTCCATCGGCAAACGAGAGGTATAAGTGCATCCAACCTCGCTGGCTTTTGTGACTCTCCACAAAAAAACCGTTCCATTCGCCCGTCGGTAGCCGATTGTCGGATTCCATCAATCTCTCCCGTTCACTTACTAAATCGTTCTTTTCCGCGAATTTTGACGCCGTTGTACTAATACGCAGCGGGACCGTTCAAGGCAAATGACAAACTCGAACGAGGGACGAATTGATTTCACCCCACTATTTTAGCGACTCAAACACAGATCCGTCGGTTCAGCATCCGTTCCCGGCTACTAGACAATTAACGAAATTTCGAAAACCGCGCCACCCGATCAACCCTCGCGTGAAACTCGGAGCTGGTTGTTTCTCAGGGAGGAGACACGAAAAAAGGGCTTCCACGCTGAAACGTGGAAGCCCTTGATTGCTTCGCCCGCTTAAATTCATCGTTTAAACGATTGGCCACGACAAGATTGGCCACGACAAGATTGGCCACGAGAGTTCCCCCTCGCTGACTCGTCGGGCTGCCATTCCCGCCTTCGGCTCAATAAATCAACAAGCCCTAAACGCCCCGGCCTGATTACCGACGCAGACTAAACAGCCGGCTGGCAGTGCGTTTCTCTTCCTTGGGAACCAAGACAGGAACCGGCTGCATGTCACAAGCGATCCCAGCCTTTGCAAGCTTCATTGGCAACTGATACGACTGAATTTGGCCCTGGCGTCCCGCGACCCGAGTCGGAGCTCCCTTGAACTCTTGGATCACTTTCACCATCCCAGGATTGTTTCGCTTGATCCCGCGCTCGTCATCCTGAACCAACCACTCGAATCCACCCACGCAAACGTAGCTCTCGTAGCGATCGTAGAACACATAAGCTTCAACGCCTTGCTTGCGAAGATGGTCGCAGAGGACGGTCGCTTTCTTAATGCCATTGGCCAACTTACTTTCCGTTAGCCCTTTTTTGTTCTTTAGACGCCAGTTGTCTTCGGCTTGGGTTTGCTGCATTTCGTCAACTTTAAACGTTGAGTCGCCGCCAAACGTCGCGATCTTGACCGTGTACAAACTAGCGTTATCGAGCAAACTCCACTTAGTCTTTTTGTTCCACTTCACGACTTCTTCGTCCAGCGTTGGCTTGTTGAAATACTCATCCGGCAGCAAAGGATTGGGCATCATGAAAGCAGCCCTCAGTGGACCGTCACTGGTTTTGGCAAACTCATGGAGCCGCCCACCCATGTTCAATCCCTGAAAATCAGCCGGGTGCTCATCCAGATTCGAACTGGCCAATCCTGAGTCGAGCATTGACTCCGGTGTCAAACGCTTGATCGCGCTCAAAATCTTTTGGGCGCGGCCATCTTCTACCGATGGAAAATCACCAACCAAAACAGCGATTTCATCGAATGTAGTACCCTTCGCAGTTTTCATTCGAGCCACTCGACGCTCATCGCCTTCCTGAATCGGCACAGCCGAAAAGCTCTCGATCGTATTTTTAGCAACGACCTCACTATGGTCAAACCGACGCTCGTAAAGGTAGGACTTGAGTCCGTATTTTTCACTTAGCTCGCGAGTTAACCTTCTCGCTTGTTGATGCCCGTCTTCACCAACGAACGAAGCACACATGATTAGCCACGGGCCAGAGCCTTGAGTCAGATTCTCTGATCGCTCTTGAGCCGCCGGCTTATCTTTTCCGAAAGGGTTCTTAAATCGCAACTGTGCATCGGCATTGTTCGCGAATGCTGAGACCAAAACCACACATGTGAACATTAGCGTTAAAGTTTTCATCAAATTCTCCTAGCCTTTTGTCCGCTCGATTTCAGGCAAACATCAGTCGAAATAGACGCGGTTGAATAGCGGGCGGGACGTTAACAGACGGTTCGAGCGCTTTCCATACCAATCGAGTGACAGCAGGTCATACTAGGATCATTAACGGCAACGACACTCGATCCGCCACAATGCGGGCATCTAAGGCGGAAGATCTAACACTGCTCCTTCGGAGACTTGAATTTCACAATATCCGCGAAACCGGGGAAGATCCAAATTACCTTAAAATAGTAAAACAAGGCAGATAATGGATTGATAAACAACCTTGAAGCTTTTAGCCTAGGTGGTCGACCAATATACTTTGGTTCCATTGCTGACAACACTTTTGTCACCGTCCACGAGGTTCAAATGCAGTACAGTTTCCGTTTAGCTGAGCTTTTAGGGCATGTCCCGGACCCTAGAAAGCGCCCGGGGACAATCAAGGCAATCGTCGAATACACTGGCCTTGACCGACATCAAGTCGCTGCGCTGCTTAAAAACGAAGTCAAGTACATTCCATTGAAAGCGCTTTCACGGCTGTGCGATTTCCTGATCGAGCATGGCCATGCGACCGCCGACCAACTGCCCGGCGCCTTATTCGCCGTCGAGCCGGAAAACTTCTGGGAGCTCCTTGCCCGTCGACGACGACTTGAGATGTGCGTCGGCGTTCGGAAAGACGTAAGCGCCGAGAGCCCAGACGTATCGTTCGTCGTTGCATCCGATTCCGTCCTGTTGGGGGAGATTCTCAATGGCGTGACCACGCTAGGCGGAACGGCTAAGCTTCGGAAATCTGACGGCAATATGTCGATGATCACGACTGATTCGCTTCCTCACCCAGAGCACCTCAAGCAATCGCTTGTCTGGAGCCCCGGCCAAGCGACGGAGCAGGAAGTCTCGCGCCGCGCTTCGATCGTTTACAACGAGTTCTCCGAGTCAAAGGGCGACAAAGCCTTGATTGGAATCGGATCCACTAAAAGTAATCCAGTGGTTGAAATTGTGCTTTCCAAAGCGTTCAACTGCAATCCGTTTGAAACGCAAGACGACGTTGAGTCCGCTTCCGAGCGGTCGGTGCCGTTCTTCATGCGTTACCGCGAGAATGACCCGCAGCCGGCCTCTTGTGTTGCCGGTATGAATTTGAGCAAAGCCGAAACCAAGCTTGAAGCGGGACTTTATTTTGAAAACGACAACGGCCGGTGGACTCGATTCGGAAGCAATAACCCGAAAGAAGAAGTCGCCTTCGTATTCTACGTCCATCGTGAATCCCAAGGCCGGCTTGAGATGGTGCTCGGCGGATTTTCTGGTCGAGCCACGCGTCTCCTAGCCCGAGCATTGGCGACGCGAGCCGAAGATTTCTGGCCTCCAATCTACGAGATGCAGGGCATTCAAGTCGGTGGTTTCTTGGTGAAGTTTACGCTCCCTTCTTCCAAGAAAGAAACAGATATCCTTCGCACCGACCTCGTTGCGACCACCGAAGTCACCCCGATCCCAAATCAAGTCTTCGCACGTCGACTTGAGCGTGGAAAAAGCTAACCCATGATTACTAATTTCTCTGTCGGCCAAGTCTGGACTTACAAAACGAGAGCCGGCGAATTGAACTCGCGGATTACGATCGTGCGTCTGGATGACGATCCGGAATACGGCAACATCATCCACATTCATATTTCGAACATCGAAATTGAAAACGCCAATGCGCCTGGAGGCAAAACGACTTACATCGCCCACATGCCATTCATGGAAGACGCGCTGGCAGAATGCGTGGAACAAATCGAAAACGAATCCGCCGAACTTCCCGATTATCAAGAGGGGCATCAGCTTTGGCGAACCGCATTTGAGAACGGCGAAGCTGGCGTGTTTTCGGTCACCGTCGCCGAGGCCATCGACGGCGTAGCGGAAACCATTGGCGAGTGAGGAAATGGCGACGCCTAAGCGAGCGCGATACTCGCCTCTCGCTCCGAGGCTGACATTCAATTGGTTTCAGCCTAGCGATTCGAGGAATGGTAACCCGACGAGTCAGTTAGTCGCCTTTCGGCAAATCGAAAGGCGATTATCACACACGCTCACGGGCGAGTTGCTTTTACATACGAGACGATAGGCCGTTTTAAGATTAGGCGACGGCGCGACGGAAGTGCGAGTCAGCAAGCCACTACAATCAACGCACGCCCAAAGCCTGCTTGCCGGACGTACCAGCACTGAAAAAAGTGACTCGCTGGAAACGTAAACACAGACGCAAAGCGTACGCACCTAGTGAGCCTCGACGCCGAGAGCCCTCTACTTCATAGGCGTTAACGTCAATTTCAAAATCGCGACGCCATCCATCTCCTGCTCCTCCAACGCTATCAATTTGACAGCCTGCACATCGGACTTGTCTAGCCGAACGATGAATTGCTCGGTAAACACGCCGTCCTGTGGGTAGATAGAAAACCTGCGTGGTGCGAGATCCCCCATTTGCAATCCAAGCTGACATTCGCGGGCCGACTCATAGGTCACATGGCAACGAAAAAATCCTGATCGCCGATCGCCGAGCTTGATCACCCATTCCGCCACCCCACCTGACTCCCAGTCAGAAATCTTCCCAGTCTCTAGCCGACAGCCACTGCGTTTGGCACCCTCCATCGCCAACACGAATCCACCTACTGGATCTTGCGATACCATCGCCCTGCCTGCAAGCAAATCCCCAACGACGACGGCCCCCTCTCTTGCAGCCGGCGGCGTTTCACTAACAGGATCAGAACTCACCGCCCCACTACCAGCAGGAGTTGCAACTTGTTCCGCCTCTTCACCCGACCCTCGATTCAGCAGCACGGTGGCGGTCATCGCAATGACGATCACACAAACCAAAAAGACCAATACACGGACATCAAGAAGATCCGACCACCACGTTTCCTCAGGTTCCTGAGTGTCCGCATCCACGCTTTTGTTTTCGTCAAGAGCACCAACTTCCTCGTTCGAGGCCAACTGTGGGACGGGAGTTTTCTGCTGCGGTAATTCTGGGTTCACGAATGATCTCATCTACGGATTATTAGGCCAAGTGACGGCAGAACACACCATCACTTACGCTGCCATTTCAAAGGGGGATTTCCATTCAAACTGTCCCGATTGTAACGCGCCACTCCGGTTATGCGGTCTGCTCAACACCAGATTTTAAATCAATCGCCGATCCTTCAAACTCAGGTATTGAGGCAAGAATCGACTGCCGATGAAAAGCTTGGAGATCGTGGGCAGCATCTCTTTTTAGAATTCCGGGACACCGTCCCGAGGCAATACGATGGGGGCAAACGTGTCACAAGACATCAATGTAGTGGCTTTGGTTAAAGGCGAAGAGCGATACATCTTCCTCTTCAACGACGAGAAAAAAAGCGAAACTCTTCGAACATTGGGCCGCTACGCGTCTAACGGCAAGCTAAGCTTCTCGTGGTACGACGCGGCAGTCTTGAGTCAAAAGGTTCGCAATATCGAAAAAAACAAGGCGGCGTCTGGTCAAACCCCCGTCGCCTTGGGCAATCGACTTTTCCCGACGACCGCGGAAGATTTATTTTCCGGCGAGGACCTGTTTTCCGGGGAAGAGTTCATCTAACTCGTTCAACTGGCGCTTGCCCGTCATCGTTCAAGCTTTTTGGGAGACGATTTTAGTTGGAAAAATCCATTCCACGATTCCTCCGCTATTTGATAGTCGAACGCAACTGCTCCGAACTGACGATCAAGTCCTATCGCGAAGACCTTGAGCTGCTTTATGGCTACCTCTGCGATACACTACCCAAGGAACCGCGGCCCAGCGAAATCACACCGCAGATCCTGAGAACTTACGTGGCGGCGCTTCACGAAGCAGGCTATGCCAAAACCTCAGTCGCTAGACGGCTGGCTTCCCTACGCAGCTATTTTCGATTTGCGATGCGTGAAGGGTTGTGCGAAACCAACCCCGCGAAACCATTGCGGAATCCGCGCCCCGACCGCAAGCTTCCTCACTTCTTGACCGGAAATGAAATCGGAACGCTCTTGGCCGCCCCACCCAAAGGTGAGGCAATGGGCCTCCGAGACCGGGCGATGCTTGAGACACTGTACTCGGCGGGATTGCGTGTCAGCGAGTTGGTGGGAATCAATCTAAACGACCTAGATCTCGAAGACGGCTTAGTGCGCGTCCGCGGAAAAGGTAAACGCGAACGGCTGGCCCCGCTGGGGAGCTTTGCCATCAGAGCCCTGCGGGCCTGGATTAGAAAACGCACACCAGCTCAGGGACTATCAAAAGAAGAGTCCGGTGCGGTGTTCCTCAATAAATTTGGCAAACGCCTGACGACACGCAGCGTGGCCCGGATGCTTGAAAAATACCTCAAGCAAACGGATCTGGATATGCGCACGTCGCCCCACACCCTGCGTCATAGTTTTGCCACACACCTGCTCGATGGCGGGGCTGATATCCGGAGCGTTCAGGAACTGCTCGGCCACAAGAGCCTCGTGACGACTCAAATCTACACCCACGTCAGTACCGCAGGCCTCCGCAAAGCGTACGAGCAAGCCCACCCAAGGGCGCGGAAAAACGGCTAACGCTTCGCGTTTCGTCAATACTCAACTTCAGGGCGGGGATAACCGCCCCGAATGCCCTGCGTTGACCAGGCCCTGCCAGCAATCTCAAAACGTCACTTGAGGCAGCTGCAAACCGTCCGCAATTTGCCGACTTAACTGGCGACCAACTACTTGTCTTTTTCCGCCGACGCCGGCACATCTTTGCCCTCAATTCGATCGACAATGATGGTCTTCAAATCAGGCTTGAGACGCATCGCTTGTCCAATCTCGAACTGACTCATCAGGATCGTGTCGTCTTTTCCGATCAACCAAAACGACGGAAAGCTCCTCACGCCATAATTAAAAATCGTTGGATGATCGATCCCATTCGTGAAACCATGACTCCCGTGAAGTAATTCCTGGTCAACGATAAATCGCAACGATTTCTTCCGATCCTGGTCAATATTGATTGAAAGCAGCCTGACTTTGTACTTGTCGTTCAATCCCATGTACATCTCTTGAACAAGTTTCTGCTCAGCAGTGCTCGTAGGACTGAGCGCCGTCCAAAAATTCACAAACAACAACTCGTCGCCAAACGTATCAAGTGTCATCGTATCATCGCCTTCATCTGTCTTGACGCTGATCGGAGGCGCTGTTTGCTTAACGGTCAGCAACGGAGTGACTTCGACCTCGAGCGGCGGCAAAGCAATTTCGTCAACGTCCGCGAGGACTTCGAGTTGCCCGTAAACCTCGAAGCCATAATTGGTTCCACCGATCGCTTTGTCGACCCGTCCTTGAATTCCGTAGACACCTGCTGGCACATCGTAAACGACGAACGATCCGTCTTTTTCAAATTTGATATCGAACGCATGACCGTTCTCGATCAGTTCTTTGCGATCGGCGATAAACTTTTTCCCGGCAGCCGTCTCGATGAATCCCTGCTCCCATTCGATAACTTGGGCAGGCTTCCATTTCGCTGCCTCGGCAGGGTAGGGCGGTGGCAGGAGCAAGACGCGCTCACGCAACTTGGCTTCGATTTCTGAAAACTCGATGGATAGTTCGTGGCCGTCCCAAGACTTACTACTGGCGGAATTGACCACAATTTTTCCACGCAGGACCGCGTCCTCTTGCTTGTCATTGGCCGCCGCCTTGGCATCCCCCTCTGTATCACTTGAGGGCTTACCGGAGTCTTTTTCCTGAGCTTGGACTGAATCATTGACGACACAAGGGACCAGGGCGAACATAAGAACGGCGATGAGGGGACGATACAGCGAAAGATTGAAACGCATGAGTGGGCCATGAAACAAAGTGAAAAGCGGCCCTGTGGGGCCGCTCGAGGCGGGAAAACTTGCTCTCCTAAGGTTATTTGGTTAGCAATTCCCGGTCAATGTATTTGACGTCAGACCGGCAAAGTCCACGGCAGTTCACAAATCCGGTTTAACGATTGGGCCGGTTATTAAATTTACAGACCAAATTTCGCGTGTTTTCTGAATAGAAACGCTCCTGCCCGTTGACCGGGTCAGGCTCAGAAAATTAGACTTGCGAGCTTGCCATCCGCGTACACGTGGGTGGAATTCACTAATTAATACCATCGTTCGCCAACGAATGATGATTGACTTATAACCTGAGGAGATCAGGGTGCCAGGACAGTGCGTAATTGGGTTGCAGTGGGGCGATGAAGCCAAGGGAAAATTGGTTGACTTGCTCACCGAAGGCAAGGACATCGTCGTTCGCTACCAAGGCGGAGCCAACGCCGGACATACCGTGGTCATTGGCGACGACGTCTACAAGTTGCACCACATTCCCAGCGGGATCATCAATGAGGGCGTTCTGAATTTGATCACGCCAGGTGTGGTCATCAACCCACCGACGATCCTCCAGGAAATCAACTCGCTCAAGGAACGCGGGATCGACGTTTCAGCTCGAATGAAAATCAGCAGTCGAGCTCACGTCGTGATGCCTTGGCATGTCCTCGAAGACAAGATGTGGAACGAGCTGGTTTCTGGCGAAGACAACATCGGGACCACGCTGCGAGGGATCGGCCCTTGTTACGGCGATAAAATCGGACGCAGTTTTGCGATTCGCATGGGCGATCTCATCCAACCGGATTTCGCTGCTCGCGTCCGTCGAATCGTCGATGTCAAAAAGAAAGTCCTCTCAGCCGCCTCAGGAGGCGCCGCCGTTGACTTGGATGCCGAAGCGATCATCGTTGAGTACACCGAATATGCTAACCAGCTAAAATCGATGATCACGGACACCAACCGGATCCTGCTCGATGCCGTCGATGCGAACAAAGATATTTTGTTCGAAGGCGCCCAAGGATCGTTGCTGGACATTGACCATGGCACGTTTCCGTTTGTCACCAGCAGCAACAGCTCAGGCGTGGGAATCTCGACGGGTTCTGGCGTTCCCGGCAACTGGATCGAAAAAGTTATCGGCGTGACCAAGAGCTACGCGACCCGAGTCGGTGGCGGGCCATTCCCCACGGAACAAGACAACGATGCCGGTCAGCACATTCGCGACATGGGCAACGAGTATGGCACGACGACGGGCCGCCCCCGTCGATGTGGCTGGTTCGATGCGGTTGCAGCCCGCTACACCGCTCGACTCGGAGGAGTGACTTCGGTTGCACTAACGATGCTGGACGTGCTAAGCGAACTGAAAGAAATCCAAGTCTGCGTAGCCTACGAATTGAACGGCGAACGCATCGATCACTTCCCGGCTCATGTGAATGACCTGCGAAATTTGAAACCGATTTACGAAACCATCTCTGGCTGGCAAATCGATGTCACGGGCGCTCGATCTTTGGACGACCTCCCAACGTTGGCCGTCCAATACGCTCGTAAAATTGAAACCTTGATCGGCCGGAGGATTGAGTTTATCTCGGTCGGCCCTGATCGAGCCCAAACGATCCACATCCCCGAAGGCGAATCCCTCGAGGCCTATTTGAGCGCCAAAGCGACCTAGAACCTTGCCAGACTTAGTTTTAGGCAGCCTCAATTTTGGGTTGCCTCCACCGTTCGTAATTTTGATAAACTGCACTCGATCAGATCGTTGTTTTTCATGAATTGCTCTTTTTGATTTATTGAATCATGTCCACCGAAATCCAACCGCAACTTGACGTTCCCCTCGAAAAACGTCCGCGGCATGTCGCCGTGATCATGGATGGCAACGGCAGATGGGCTCAACGACAAGAGTTGCCGCGGATTCGCGGTCATCAAAAGGGTGCGAAAACGGTTCGTGTGATCACCGAAGAATGTGCGCGAATTGGAATCGAACAGCTTACCCTGTACTGCCTTTCCAGCGAAAACTGGAAGCGACCTGAGGATGAGTTAGAGTTCCTGATGTTCCTGCTTTCGGAATACCTGATCCAGGAACGCGAGACGATGATGGAGAACAACATTCGACTCCAAATCATTGGCCGTCGCGAACGGATTCCCGCAGACGTCCAACGAGAGATGGACAAATCGTTGGAGATGACGGCAGGCAACACAGGAACCTGTTTGTGCTTGGCGATCAATTACGGTGGCCGAGCAGAAATCGTGGATGCGATCCAAAAAATCGGACAAAAGATCGCTAACCAAGAACTGTCACCCGAAGACATTTCAGAAACATTGGTCTCGCAGCATCTTTACACGGCCGGGATGTCGGATCCTGATTTACTGATTCGCACCGCCGGTGAAATGCGCATCAGCAACTACTTGCTTTGGCAAATCAGCTACGCGGAGATGTGGGTCACGGAAAAAATGTGGCCTGATTTCTCGATTGCTGATTTCCACGAATCCATCGTGGACTTTTCCAAACGAAACCGGCGTTTCGGTGGCCTTAACACCTAACGTCGACTCGCTGGCAACTGTAAACGGGATTGACTGACACCGCGTCATCCCCAAGACTTTTTTATGTTTAAGATTGGGAGCTAAGCTTGTTGGGCCGTCGCTTAATTTCAGCCGCTATTATCATCCCGACGATGCTACTCTTGTTGCGTCTTGATTTTTGGCTGGGAACAGAAGAGCAGCTGGGCAGACCAGGTCTGATTCTGTGCCTGCTGGGGATCGTCACCGCGGCCATGGCAGCCAGTGAATTGGTATTGATGCTTGCCAACGTCGCGAACCGCACCAGCCACAACCTCGTGGTCGGGGCAACCGTCGCTATGACGGGCGTGGCCTTCATGCCGGTTCTTTTCCAAGACCCACCGTTCAATTGCCCGCTGGGAAATTTTGGCTGGGCACTATCGGGCTTGGTCCTAGCGACCGTGATTACGTTTTTCAATGAGATGCGAACGTTCGATGCGACGAACAGCCAAGCCTCAGGCGAAGTCATCGATAGGCTGGGCCGCTCCGTTTTGATTTTCGCCTACCTGACGATGTTATTCGGATTCCTAGTGCCCCACCGACTGCTTGAAAACAGCAATGGCTTGGGCCAAGTCGCAATCATTGCCTTGATTGCCACGGTCAAGCTTTCCGATTCATTCGCTTACTTTATTGGCAAGAGCTATGGCACGATTAAACTCGCCCCCAAACTTAGTCCAGGCAAAACGCTACAGGGCTCACTGGGGGCGTTGATCGGTGGCTGTCTCGGTGCAGCGATTGTGATCTACCTCGTGGCTCCTTACATTTTCGAAATCACGATTGCCAAACCGTGGTGGTGGTTCCTAGTCTACGGAATCCTCGTGACCTGCGCCGGCATGGTGGGCGATCTAGCAGAATCGCTAATCAAGCGCGACTCAAACACCAAGGACTCCAGCAGCTGGCTTCCAGGATTAGGAGGCGTGCTAGACATCATCGATTCGATGATTTTCGCGGCCCCGGTTTCGTTCTTCTTGTGGATCACTTGACCCACTGGTTTGGCACAATACCGTTCAATGAGCCGCGAGATCGGTAGCCGGAGTCGCAAGAGGGGAGAACCATCTGCGAATCCCGAATTGTTGCCAGTCCGGCTACATCCAAAACGGACATTGATTGATCGAGCGATCCTTGGTTGTCTTCATGGAAAGGCATAGGGTTTTGGCAGACGGACAACAGCCCAAATCTGTCACCTATTAGCCTCCTGCTCGCAGAATTCTTTCACGGAATCCATGTCTTGCCCGACGAATTTTGAGACCATCCCCAAAATCAAAGGTGTGATCAACCGGGCGGAGAAATTGTGTGGCAGGGCGTCCATCTGCATCGCCATTTCGACCACATCGCCATTTTGTTTGACGCGAAAAGTCGTATCCCAGATCGTGCCGCCAGCGTCCGAGACCATCCGAACATGTTCATTTTCGACCAGTTCGGTGACCTCCAGTTCCGTCGCCACCTCTTTGCCGTTCATCAATCGAGTTTCCCGGAAACGCGTGCCAACCCCATAGTGGCTTTTAGAAAGAAACTCGACGCTTTGGATGCCTGGAACTGCTTTTGAGAACTCGTCGATGGTTGCCAACGTCTTGAAAACCTTGTCGATGGGTGCAATGATCGTCCGATTGCATTTAATGGCGTAGAATTTTGGTGCGGCGGCAACTAAGCCCAATAATCCAAACACCAGACACATTGGAATCGCGATCACTGAAAACCAAATCGGATGCGGGATCGTGATCAGACTCCAAATCGAGCCCAACGTTAATAGCGAGCAAGCGACCAAGCCCGGGTAGGCGCTGCGTTGTGGCGCGAGACGCCTAGCGACAAACGCAGCGAGAAAACACCCGCAGCTCCAAGCCACAAGAATGAAAAGAAAGGCGCCGATGGGCAGCGTGCCGATCCACGCCTCGAGTCCTTCGTGGTCGTCAAGTTCCAGACCGTCCGGCATCTTGTAAATCATCGAGCTGATACTTTCGACACCAAAGACGGAGAGCAAGCCTGCCAGCACACCCCCGAATGTTGCTCCGATGCGATGAAGTAAATTCATTTTATTCCTCGGGTTGTGAACTAGGTTTGTCAACGGATTTCAGATGGTACCGAGAAGTGCTTCTCAAACGAACCACCTCTTGAAATGACGATCCGCTGCGCTATGACCAATTGATTCATTGTCTGAATGAAGAGCGACTTTGAAAACCCGACAAGGTGGTCACGTTACGGGAAACCGGACGCGAAAGTTTTGAAGTTGCACTATCTAGCCTTGGTGGAGCGACATTCTGTGAAATCCGCGGACTTTAGCCTGCAGGAAACCGCCCCAAAATTGCTTCGTCATGCAGGGGAACCGTTCATGGGCCATGCGGTGTACGAATGAACCGCAGATGGAAAGACTTCAAAACGGACAGACAACGTCAAGCGCTTCCAAACAAATCCGGCTGTCTCGGCGTTTTTGATCAGCATCCAAGCCGATGGTCATGGGCTCAATCTAACCGCCACCGGCTTCGGGTTCTGGCTTGCCGCTGATGGAATTCCGCGGCCAAAGCACACGCGATTATTAGCGATCATCGCATGGGTAGCAGAATTCAATGATTGCGTATCGGATGATTCGCAATGCTAATGTCGAGGAGAAAACCATCTCGCTGCAAGCATCAAAACACGAGCTTGCCGACTGTCTGATCAATGCCAGTGAACCACTGATCCGCTTGATGACCGCGGAAGATTTGCCAATTCCGAGATAATTCATCCGTGTTGCCCGTCACGATTCCACCCGAACTAGACTCCGGTGGCTTGGTGGCCATTGTCGCTGCAAACTCATTTCAAAAAAAAATGCGTTCGACATACAATGTCGAACGCATGGTTAATTCAGGTGGGCTATTTTCCAGCCGACTCAGGACGCTGCGGTCGGTCCGGACGAGAATCCCCGCCACGGCCGCGATAACCGCCACCTCCACTGCCTCCGCCACCACTGCCGCGGCTGAATAGCGCGCCAATGCCGGTGCTGAATTCGTCTTTGGAGATGGCTTTGTCGCCGTCTTTGTCGAGCGTTTTCAAGCGGTCGGCCATGCGATTGCCTTCCAGTTCTTTTTCGGTGACTAGGCCGTCTTTGTCGGCGTCCATTCCATTGAACATACTCATCGGATCAAAACTTCTTCCGCCGCCCGCACCACCACCACTGGGTCGTCCACCACCGCCGGCTCCTCCGGGTCTTCCACCGCCAGCAGGTCTTCCGCCACCGCCTGATCGGGCGGCTGGGGCTTCTGGTTCGTCGCTTTCAGCCAGAAGATTTGCATCCGGGGCAACCTTGTCGCCTTTGTCGGCCACGCAGTACAAGTACTTTGAACTCCGCATGATCATCGTTCCGTTGCTGACCGCAGGCGTGCCCCAGAAAGTTTCTTTGTCGGTGGTAACTCGGTTCACGGCGACTTGTTCGAGTTCGTCTCCAAGTTCAAAGACAAACATTTGCCCACTCCCATTGAGGTAGAACAAGCGGTCACCGACGACGAGAGGCGAGGCGTAATCGAGCGAGCCGAATCGGCCGCCAGTTGCTTGAGCCCCTTTCAAGCGAATCTTGTCAATTCGCTCCCCTGTCTTAGCATCAACCACGGTAAGAATTCCTGTCGCAATTGAGTAAAGGCGTGAATTGTGACGTACTGGCGATGCGAAACTAGCGGTATCGCGGCCGGTCCAAACCGTGTTCGTCTTGCTCACGTTGCCGCTTCCACCGGCGTCCAACGCGATGCTTCCGCCGCCACGTCCGGTGAAAGCATAAACTCGATTGCCGTCTAGGACGACGCTGGAATAAGATTGTGCTGATTCGGTGGCATCGGCAAACCAACGGAGTTTTCCGTTGCTTGGATCGAGGCCCCAAAGTTCTTTGGCGACGCACATCACGATGTCGGTTCGCTCGTCATCGATTTTGACTAGCGAGGGTGTGCCCCACATTCCGTCTAAGCCTTTGGCTTCTTGGCGCCAGAGTTCTTTCCCAGAGTTTTTGTCGATACCGACGATTGATTGGCTTTCGGCCGACGCGGTCACAATAACCGTGTCCTTGTAAACGATTGGGCTCGACGAAGATCCCCACTTGGTTGGATCGGATTCATTACCAACGTCTGCTTGC
The DNA here is from genome assembly GCA_047639375.1 of Mariniblastus sp. Taxonomy (GTDB): domain Bacteria; phylum Planctomycetota; class Planctomycetia; order Pirellulales; family Pirellulaceae; genus Mariniblastus. The sequence goes on from JBLINZ010000032.1 coordinate 18,557, forward strand.
CAAAGTTTTTTGCCTTCGAGGTCAAACGCGTGGACACCACTTTTGCCGAAGAATGCATATACATTCTTGCCGTCGGAAACGGGAGTATGCGAAGCGTAACCGTGGGCGGTCACGCCGATTCCGCTGTAGGGATCCTCAGGCAAAGTGACCTTGACGTCCCGCTGCCAGAGTTTGCTGCCAGATGTTTTGTCGAAACATACAAGATGACGAACGAGATTTTCTATTTCCCCAGGATCGGCTTGGGTCAATCCATAGCCTGAATAGCAAGTCACCAAGACTTTGTTGCCGACCACGATTGGGCTTGAGGCACCTGGACCAGGGAGCTCAGTTTTCCAAGCCACGTTGGCGTCGGGAGCCCAAGCCGTAGGAAGCGAATTGGAATCCGTTGCCACGCCAGAGCCTTCCGGGCCACGAAACTGAAGCCAGTCTTGAGCGTGGGCAAACAGACTGAGGTTGACTAACAACACGAGCGATAACGCGAGTTTTCGAAACATCATTCTTCTCGATTGAGGGACTGGTCCAAAGTTTAAGACGAATGTACCAAATCAGGACCACCTCCGCCGAGGGCGAAAAGAAGCCCAGCCAAATTCGTCCAAGAACCAACTCAGCTGTGCTTCATCATACAATCTCTCCGCGATGGGAGAGTTTGTAATTGAACACCGTGATAGCGATTAAGCGGGAGAAGTCAGTTCCTGAACCGCGGCACTCAATTGGTCCCGGAGCTCTGCATTGGTGATCGCTCCTGATTCCATGTCGAAATTATCATAGAACTTGGGCACCGAGAGCGTGGCTTTGACGTCGCCGGCGAAGTGTGGAGCCGACTCGGTGGCCAGCCGGAGCACGTTGCCTGCTCCGCCCGGCCCGGGAGACGTCGACAGCAGAACCATGGGCTTGTTTTGAAAGACTTTTTGATCGATCCGGGAGCACCAATCGAAAAGATTCTTGTAAGCCGCGGAGTAGGAACCGTTGTGTTCGGCGAACGAAATGATGATTCCGTCACTATCACCTAGCTTGGCAAAAAACTTGGCCGCCAACTCGGGAGAGCCAAGTTCTTTTTCTTTGTCTTCACTGAACAGTGGCAACTCAAAATCGTTTAAGTCCAAGACTTCGATTTCGGCATTTTCAAGTAGGCTGGCCGTGTAGGAAGCAAGCTGTTTATTGATAGACGCCGATTTGCTGCTCGCGCCAAAGGCGATGATGGTCATAAATATATTTCAGGTTGGGTTGTTGATAAAACTAGATTGTCCAAGTCTCTCAATTCGGACGATACACGAAGATATTTTGCAGGTGCCCATACAGCCATCTTGTTGTTAATGCCGGCGAGTACATCAAGTTATCTCCTGACGTTTTACTTGCCGAAGATTTCAAACGCGCAAGTCTGTTCGTCGGGATCAGTAATCATATAGGCAACACGTTTACCGGCTTTCAAGTCGCTTCGCAACCACTTCCAGTCATTTCGGGAAGCTTGTGCGAAACGAACTGACGTTTCTGAGGCACCGTTGTCTTCGACTACTTCTTCTTGCTGTCGCCCCCTGGGCCGGCATCGTCTTTTAAAGTGACCGTTTTCTTGCCGAACGAAATTTCGAGTTGAACGGCTTTGTCGACGTTGCTTAGCATTTGGTCCATCCCGAACCTGGATCGATCTAGGATTAACCTACTTGAAAAAATCAAGCCGCCGTTCTCAAGGCGATAGGTTGCCGGGAACGTGATCGATTGCGTTTCTCCGTGAAGCGTGAGATCGCCAGTCACGGTGCATTGGCCGTTTTCGCCCGTCTTGATCTTGGTGCTGGCAAACCTTGAACTTGGGAACTTGGCGACGTCAAAAAAATCGGCGTTCTTGAGGTGGTTGGTGAGTTTGGTGAACTCAGTGAAGACGGAATCGACATCGATGTCGATTGCAAACGAAGTGATCTTGCTGGCAGAAGCGTCGACTTTGACAGTGCCATGGAATTTCCCAAACCCTCCCAGGCGAGGCTTGGGCTCGTCGCCGACGTGAATCCCGACAAAACTAAGGCTTGAATTGGCGGGCGTCAATTCAACGACGCTTTCAATCGGAACGGCGACCGCTTTTTGCTCGACTAATTCCTGAGCGCTGGCTTGAGTAAGCGTGAGTGCGACAAGCGACAATGCCAACGCAACGTTGGTCAAATGGGAAATAAGGAATCGATGAAATTGCATTTTTTTGCTCTAAAAAAGTTGATGAATAACCGTGAGCGATAGTCCTCGACGGTCTTTTGAATTTTGAGGTTGGGTGTGATTGGTTATTGTGTCGCACGAGCGGCTGATTTGCGACCGTCGACGCTACAAGGCCCAGGACCATTGGCGATGATCATTACCATTGCCCCCATCAACGCTAGATTCTTCATGAATTGAATCATCTCTGTTTGTTTCAGGACAGGATCCTCGACGGTCCAGAAATCGTGAAAGTAATAGGTCGCCAACACGAGAAACGTAAGCAGTAGAGTTGCCCCAATTCTAGTCTTGAATCCGACAACGACCGAGATACTGCCCACGATCAGAAAAACAATCGCTCCGATCAAGAGTATGGTGGGGAACGGAACACCTTCCGATGCCATGTAGCCCGTAACGTCGTTGAATTTTGGGATCTTATTGCCGATGGCACTCATGAAAAATATTGTTGCCAGCATGATTCGCCCAATGACGTTCACGGGGCCTTGAATTGCAATCATCTGGGAGTCCTTGGCTAAGAATTTTAACGTTGGTTGATTATTGACTGACTGTGGGATAGTAGATTAATCAATCAATTGGCAAAAAAACTAGTGAGGCATCACTTCCGAAGAGCGAGCCTTGACCAGCAATCGGCTGAGTTCGCAAAGTTCTTTCCCAGTAAGGTGCCCGATGAGTTGTTGGTGGAGTTCGACTTCCGGTTTGTCTATTTTTTTTAGTTTCTTTTTGCCTTGGTTGGTGATCTGAACATAGACGACGCGTCGATCCTCTGTGCAGCGATTTCGCTCAACGAGTCCCTGTTTTTCGAGTCGATCGATCAGGCCCGTAATCGCCGGAACCTGCTGCAGCAGGCGTCTTGCAATTTCTAACGAGGGCAAAGGTTTTGCTTCACCTCGCAGGATTCTCAAAACGTTGTATTGCGACGGGGTTAGCCCATGTTCCTTGAACAATTTTCCGAATCGGTTAAGGAACAAGTCGGTCGTTCGGACCAAGTTCAAGATTGCTTCGATTTCCGGCAACTCAAAAGGATCTCGTTTTTGGAGTTCGCGTTGTAAGTCACTTTTGGCCATGCGGTCAGGTCCCATCGAAGCGTTGGGTAATTTCAACAATTGAGCTTCATCGAAATTTACTTTACGCATCAACTATCGTCGCGTCAACAGAACGGCTCTACTAAATTTTACGGTGTCTTCACGTTGACGAAAGCTGGGGCCTATTGGCCAATCTGAGTAGGGCGTCGCCTCGGCATCGGGTGATCACTGGGAGGGGGCGGTTGTAGCGGAGTTTCGCTCGGCGAACTCAAAAACAACGGATGATTGAAAAGATCGAATTCCATCCCGTTTTCGTGACCTATAATCTGCTGTTGGAATATTTGACGCACACCAATTAACCGGCATTTCCGGTCGTATTCACTAGGCTTACGCAGTCTAAACCCAAGTCTTTGGCAAGTCCTGAATTTTGGATTCGTTGACTTGGGTAGTCGCTTGACCAGCCGGATCGCCATGGATTATGGCTAGGTCCAACATCGCAATTAAGTGACATGCGTTTAGAAGTAGACGCGTTTGGCAGGCCTCCGCCATTGGATAGCCAAACGAAGCATCAAGAATAGTTATAAAGACCAGGTACGGACAAGCGATGACAGCAACGGCAACCCCTGAGCATTGGCAATCATTATTCGAAAATTGGCCCGATGCGATTGAGCGCAAGGGGGCCATTGTGACCCCAAACGGCGAATTGATTCCATTTGTGGGTTTTCTTATCTCATTTGGCTTGTTGTTGCTTGAGCGAGACGGTCCGGATGCCAATGGGACACGAAAAATCATTATCTCGTACGATGCTATTTCGATGATAAAACTGAAAGCCGTGGGAGAAATGTCTCGTTTTCAATCGATGGGTTTCCAGCCCCCAATGTAAACGGTGGGGTTCTCGAAGGCCATCTAAGTAGACCACGGGAGGGGGATCCGTTCATGCCGGGCGCCGGCCTCACCGATAGTTTCAATAGGTCACGTTCCTGAAGAAAATCGCAATGGATTGATAGTTTGTGATGCCAGATTGGAAAACAATAAGAGAGTCGATCCTAGCCGAAAACTCTGAGTCGGTTCTGCCGCTATCAGTGAAACTGCCAATTCTTCCTAAAGCGTTGGCCGACTTTCGGAAAAAGTCGCAAGATCCGGAAACGGATATGATTGAACTAAGCCAGATTATCGCATCCGATGCAGGGCTTAGCACTGAGTTGCTGAGGAACGTCAACGTCTGCATGGCTCATTCCCGAGCCAAAGTGACCTCCGTCAAGCAAGCATTAGTGACGCTAGGGCTTTCCGCGACTTTACTTCATTTGACCACCAGTGGCATGAAGCAAGTCATGAAGTCGACTTCATCGAAGCTGATCAATTTTCAGAATTTCTGGAACACCAATCTCGAGCGATCCTTGTTCGCCCGCGAGATCGCCAGGCTCTTGGGAGCTGACAAGGATCTCGCGTTCACGGCGGGGATGTTGCAAGATTTCTTGCTCCCTCTGATCACCAATCAGTTATTCGACGACTATTTGGAATTCACTTCTGAACGAGATCAATTTGAAAATTTGATCGCATTCGAGCGTGAGAAGTTTGGCTGGGATCACGCGTTGGTAGCAGCCCAAGTCATGTATGCCTGGCAGTTTCCAGACGAATTGATCTGCTGTGTCTATTATCATCACCATGGCCTGTCCATTCTCAAAGACGAGGAATTAGGAAAAACGGCGGTGGCCGCAGTGGCTGTGTCCTCACTGCTACCCGATGCGCTAAGGCAAGAATCGAATAGTCTCGAGCGGTTGTTTGCCTTGGAAAAAGAATGGCCAGAATTCGAACTGCTACCCATCGCAGAAAAAATCGAAGTTGAGTTCAAAGAAATGGCCAGCGACAACAAGAACCATTTCTCATTCTTGCGGACCTACCAAAATGCGATCAAGCGGTCGGAAGCAAATAGCGACGTCTGAGGGACACTGTGATGGCACTCGCCTGATCTGCTTGCCCGGGTATTCGAAACGAAGAAAATTCGTTAGCGTTGAATCTGCAACGTCGGCTATTTCTTCCTATTCAGCAGAGTTCGATGCTCATGGAATGGTTAAACTATCACCATTTGTTTTATTTCTGGTTGACGGTGAAAACGGGCACCATTTCAGCGGCGGCCGAATCATTGCACTTGGCTCGCCCAACGGTCGCGGCGCAGATCAAGGACCTGGAAAAATCTGTTGGCCAAAAACTGTTTCAGAAACAGGGACGTGGCTTGGTTCTGACGGAGTTTGGGACTGAAGTCCATCGTTACGCTGACGAAATCTTTTCGATTGGCCATGAGCTTCGTGAGTTCATCAAAACGGGTAACGGTAAAAACCGAAAGCGGTTCGTGGTGGGGCTGCCGGATGTGGTTCCAAAGCACATCGCGTTTGAGCTGTTAAAGCCTGCCTTGCGAATGGAAGAGCGACCGCGAACCGTTTGTCTCGAGGGCAAGCTTGAGCAACTGTTAGCTGATCTTGCTCTGCACAAAATTGACGTGGTGATTTCAGACTCTCCGGCCCCTCCCACGATGGATTTCAAAGTCTACAACCACAAGCTAGGTGAATGCGGACTTTCGATGCTGGCCGTTCCAGCGCTGGCCAAAAAACATCGGAAGGGATTTCCGCATTCGCTGACCGACGCGCCCTGCCTGTTGCCAACTGATCATACGGCAGTACGCCGCGCCTTGGACATTTGGATGGACAGCATTGAAGTCTTTCCTGAAATTGTGGCTGAGTTCGAGGATAGTGCTTTGTTGAAAGTTTTTGGCCAAGCCGGCGAAGGAATTTTCCCAGTGCCGACGGCAATCGAAAAATTAA
>JBLINZ010000033.1:0-24563 GCA_047639375.1 Mariniblastus sp.
GCAAGAACGTCCAGGAAATTGCATTGACGAAGGCCACCGCCAGCATCGAAGGGCAGGGCGAAGACGAAAAATACGGTCAAGCCGTGGGAACGCTCGACGACGACCCTCGTACTGGTTGGACCACTCGAACTAAACCCTTAGCCTCGAAACAAGTCATCGTTTTCGAACTAGAATCACCGTTGACCCTCGACGCTGGTCAAGAACTCGACATCGTTCTCATGCAGCGATCACTGGCTCCGCGTGAGCTGATTGGACGATTCCGACTGAGCCTCACCGATCAAAGCGGCCAAGCCGTACGTTCGTTGGACCCGATGCCAATGGAAGCCTTAGCTGCCGCGATTCAGTCGCTTTCTTCAGACCAAAACCCAAATGCGACACAACCGTTTTCGGCACCGGACATCAGTCCAAAACTTCGTCAACGATTGCACGATCAGTTTCTAGAAGACCAAGCGATTTGGCAGGCCGCGGCCCAACGACATCGCCAAGCGACGAGGCAACTGAAGGCCACCAAGCAAGCGAGCGAGGAACTCAATGTGACCGTGCTGGTCGAACGAAAAACTCCGCGTTCGACCCATGTCCTTGAGCGAGGGGTTTGGGATCAACATGGCGAGGAAGTCTCCCCGGCGGTCCTCCCAGCCGTTTTCCCCAAGCCTCCGGCCGAGGTCAAGACGCGTCTGGAATTGGCACAATGGATTGTCGACCGGAAGAATCCGTTGACCGCGCGCGTCATCACCAATCAAGTCTGGCAACTTTATTTCGGCGCCGGACTCGTGCGAACGCCGAACGATTTCGGACTCCAAGGTGAATCACCGACACACCCTGAATTGCTCGATTGGTTGGCCGTCGATTTCATGGAAAGCGGCTGGGACCTGAAGCATTTGGTTCGTCGAATCGTGACCAGCCGAACGTACCAACAAGACAGCCGCGTCACGGCTGAACTGCTAGAACTCGATCCGGAAAACCGGCTGCTCGCACGGAGCTCGCGATTCCGATTGCCCAGCTGGATGATTCGCGACGCATCCCTTAAGCATAGTGGCCTGCTCAACGACGCCCTCGGAGGCCCCCCGATGTTTGCTTATCAACCCGTTGGTATTTGGCAGGATCAGTTCATGGGCCGATTCACCTATCAACCCAGTCTCGGCCCGGCTCAGTATCGCCGGACACTGTATACGTTCTGGAGACGCAGCAGCGCTCCTACATTTTTGTTCGACACCGCCATGCGACGAACATGCGAAGTCATCCCACGTCGCACCAATACGCCGCTCCAAGCGTTGACGCTGCTCAATGACACAACGGCCCTCGAAGCAGCCAGAACACTGGCTGAACGAATCGCGGACCACGACTCAACTGATCAACGCGAAACGACAACCAAGACCCCGCAGCGGAGCGATTCACGACGAACCTTGAATCAAATGTTTCAACTTGTGCTGTCGAGGCCTCCCACGAAAATCGAATCAGAAATTTTGCAACGTGAATACCAAACAGCGAAAACGTTCTACGACGAGAACCCTGAATCCGCCCAGCGATTCGCCACCGTTGGGCAACTCCCGGCTCCATCGCTCAACAAAGCTTCAGAATTGGCAGCTAAGATGTTAATGGCCAGCATGATCTTGAACATGGACGAAAGCATCACCCATGAATAATCGCAACACGGAACCGCGCGACCCTCTTGACGTGACACGGCGATATTTCCTTGGCCGTGGCGCGGGAGTCGGAATCGGCGCGATGGCGCTGGGAGCACTTGGCACACCGGCCCTGACTGGAAAGACAACCCTCCGGGACGACACCGGACTCGGGCCACTTGGGCTGCCACATTTTGCCGGCAAGGCCAAGCGGGTTATATTTCTGACCCAGTCGGGAGGCCCCTCGCAGATCGAATTGTTTGATCACAAACCTGGATTGCTCAAATGGGCAGGCCAGAAATTGCCAGACAGCGTCCGCAACGGCCAACGCCTAACTGGAATGTCCAAAGGCAAACCACAACTCGTGATGCCGGCCCATTCGGTGTTTAAGCAGCACGGAAAATCCGGAGCGACGGTTAGCAACTGGTTGCCACATACCGCGGCCATCGCCGACGAATTGTGCTTCATCAAGTCCATGACCACCGACCAAATCAACCACGCCCCGGCGATGACCAAATTCCTGACGGGGCATCACTTGGCGGGCCGGCCTAGCATGGGCAGCTGGTTCAGCTACGGCCTCGGCAGCGAAAACAAAGACCTTCCTGATTATCTTGTTCTGCTTTCAAAAATGAAACGCGGAAGCGACCAACCCTTGTTCGATCACTATTGGGGCAGTGGATTTTTGCCGTCAGTATATCAAGGCGTCAAGCTTCGAAGTGCCAAAGAACCAGTCTTGTATTTGAACGACCCCGATGGCTTGCCCCGCTCGCTCAGACGGAGCATGCTCGATGGCCTAGGTGACTTGAACAAGATCCGCCACGAGCAAACAGGGGATCCAGAAATCGAAACACGAATCAAGCAATACGAAATGGCGTATCGTATGCAAGCCAGCGTTCCTGAGCTGACCGATGTGAGCGACGAATCCGAAGCTACGTTCAAAATGTATGGCCCCGATTCGCGGCGACCGGGAAGCTACGCCGCTAATTGCATCTTGGCCAGACGACTGGCAGAACGCGGCGTGCGGTTCATCCAGCTCTTTCACCCCGACTGGGATCATCACAGCCGCCTGCGGAGCTGGTGCACGGCTCGCTGTCGTGATACCGATCAAGCCAGCGCCGCGCTGGTCATGGACCTGAAACAACGGGGCATGCTGGAAGATACGCTCGTGATCTGGGGCGGTGAGTTCGGACGTGGCGTCGCTGGACAGGGGAAATGGGACAGCCCCGAAGGCGGGCGAGACCACCACCCACGGTGCTTTACCATCTGGATGGCCGGCGGCGGAGTTCGCAGCGGAATGACGTATGGTGCGACCGATGAATACAGTTACAACGCCATCGAAAACCCTGTCCACGTACGTGACTTGCATGCCACCGTGTTGCATCTCATGGGAATCGATCACGAACGGTTCACCCACCGATCCCAAGGTCTAGATTTTCGCCTGACTGGCGTCGAACACGCAAGCATCGTTAAGGATATCTTGGCCTAAGCTGCGAAATGTCGATTTGCGAAATGTCGATTTGCGAAACTCAACCTCCGCATCTCGCTTTCCCATCGCTCAAACCGGCCCATTCCGATGCAGATCACCGACCAAGCGCCGACTGGATTTTCCTCCAACTTGACTCGTATTGTTTTCCATCGCAAAAATGTGAAAACACCGGCGCAGTTTTCAAATGAAATTTGGCTGCCACAAACAAGTCCCAAATTACGCGAGAACGCACACGAGGTCGACTTACCCTTTTTGTCTAATTGTTTTGCTTCGCCTGCTTGTTCTTTTTTTGTTTGTCGACTCGTTTCCCAGCTGCTTTGGAGTTCTTCGTTCGTTTGTTTTTGAATTCAAACGCATCGCCGATCATTCCCTTAACCTCAGCCTTCTGGGTTGGCTTCAATTTCGACAGTAATTGATCACGAGCCCGTTCACGTAATTTGGCAATTTCTTTCTCCAAGTCCTTCTCAATCTGCTTCTCCTCGATCTTCAATGCTTCGGATTGCTCGTCCGTGATCTTCAAGTCACTTTTCAGGGGGTTGCTTGTAAGAATTTGCACGAGGCTTCGACGCTGAAGTTGAGCTTGCATCCCAATTTGACGAAGCCGATCAACCTGATGCGGCAATAGTACATTCTGAATTTCAGACTCGGATTGTTCTCGAATTTTCCGAATCTCTTCGAGCAAGTTATCTCGGTTGTCGAAATCCAGGTCACGCAGCTTTTCAGCCGACCGACGTTGGATACTCGAACTTAGATCGCGAAGTTCTTGGTATTGGTCATCGACCATTTCAATGTCGCGTCGAATGTCTGGGCTCGCCAACAAGCCCAGTGTGCTTGCTGAGGCATTGTATTGATTGGCCGTCGAGCCGACTTCCCGACTGAGCACGATGTCATTCAACATCGGCAGCATCGCTTGAAGTTCGGGGCTGCCGCCTTCGCCATAAGCCGATTGTTTCACTCTGCCCATGAACTGATTGTATTCTTGGCGATTCTGAAAAACCCCCACCGCCTCATCCGCTTGACTATCTTTTTGTGCGTTCGCATATGACGCGGGCAAAACCAACAGAGCTGCTAAAACGATAATGTGACACTTAAGCATTGATTCCAACCCGTATCATAAAAACAAAACTGATCAAATTCCGAGGACACTCCTCCAGCTAGTATTCTAGTATCTTTCGGGCCAACGAGAAAGCTTGCTAGGCGAGGCGAGGCGAGGCTCAAGCCAAACAGGCATTCTGGGCACCAAACTCGTGATCCAAAACCGATTCGACTTCCATTAACTCCTGCCCCACCGCCATCGAGGAGTAAATGGCAGTTACGTTCGCCAGCTCCGATCCCTCGTTTCCCTCGTCCGATAACGCCATCAATCTCTCGCTCCGAGTCAATTCCACGACTCGCGATCGATGCAAGACAAACGATTTCCCATCCAACAGTTTGACTTCAAGCTCATCTTGGCTGGGCCGCGAACAAATCGAACAGACAACATCAAACTCATTCAAGCGAGTAAATGTCGTCAGCAAGAATGACTGATGTTCGTGCTCGGTCGCACTCGCGTCTCGGTAGATTCCTACGCTAAACGTTCCGTCAGAATTTCTCGTGACCGAACGGCAACGGCCGACAACCGTTTGATCATCGAAGTGAACCGTGATCTTTTGATCAAGCGAGAGCCGGCGGAGCTGGAGGCCGCTGATCCGGATTCCGCCGATCGCTTCATCGACCACCCAAGCAATGCCAGGCGTCCCACCCATCTCAAAAGTGCAGGGGACTGGCTGAGAACTCATCCGTGTATAACATCTTCGATTGGAAATCATTTTGGCACGACGGGAAAAGACATGAAAGGCAAACCTAACCATCGTTAGCCCTTGCAATCTCCGTGCCGATCGACTCGCCCTGTCAATTCCTTTCCATTCGCCGCGACGATGTTGCGTTTTCGAATCACTGCCGGTGACCTTGATTCTTTTTCGCGTCATTCCAATTTGGATCAAACCGCCGAGCAATTCCGATCCGGGAATCAAATGGAAATGCCATCAGCCCCCCGCTCGTCCACTTCAAACAGTTAGACGTCCGCCATCATTCGGTACCGCTCAAACACCTCATCCGAAACGGAAATCCCACCGTCAGCCGCGGGCAAGTACGTCTCCGGCTCAAACGAACGGGCGACCACTGCTCGCACGTCTTCCAGTCCATCCAATCGCCCACAGCCAATCGCTTGCGTGAGCACGTTTCCAATCGCAGTCGCTTCGACCGGCCCACAAATCACGGGACGCTGCAAAGCGGCGGCGGTGATTTCATTCAAGAGCCGATTGTTGATCCCGCCTCCCACGATATGCAATGTCTCAATTTTAATATTTAGTACGTACTCAAGCTTGTCGACCGTATGGCGGTAACAGAGCCCCAAGCTGTCCAAGCAACAGCGCACCAATTCGCCCAACGTCTTCGGAATCGGCTGGCCAGTGACAACGGCAAACGCCTGGATCTTGTCAGCCATATTTCCCGGACTGGCAAATTGAGCCGCATTGGGATCCACCAACGTTCGGAATGGCTCAACGTCCGCCGCCAACGCAGCCATCTCCGCAAAACTAACTTCTTCGCCCTGTTCGACCCGCTCGCGTCGCACCTCTTGAACCAACCACAATCCTGCGATGTTTTTCAAAAATCGAGTCGTCCCCGAAAGCCCCAACTCGTTCGTGAACGGGGCCGCACACGCCGCCGCCGAAGCAAAACTGTGATTCAACTCGGCCCCCAACAGCGACCAAGTTCCACTCGAAAGATAAGCCCATTCGCCGGACGTCGTCTCATCCGTAACTCGCGGAACCGCCGCGATCGCCGAAGCAGTATCGTGCGCACCCGGCGCAATGATCTTAATCTCAGCACTTGCTCCGACCGACCGAGCGACTTCCTCACGCAATGTCCCAATCACGGTACCCGGATCGATCAAAGGGCCCAGCACATGCGTCGGGATTCCGATCTTATCCATCAGTTCAAGATCCCAATCGCCAGTTTCCAACGCCAGCATTCCGCTGGTCGATGCGATCGTGCGCTCGGTGGTCATCTCGCCTGACAACCAAAAATGCAAAAGGTCTGGCATGAACAAGAGCCGATGCGCCACGTCGAACATCTGTGGTTCCTGCTCCAGTCGGGCCGCGACTTGGAACAGCGAATTGATCGCCATCAGCTGAATCCCCGTCCGCTGGTACAACGCCTCTTTACCGCCGACTAGTTCCAATACACGTTTCTGCGCCCGAACGTTTTGAGGATCTCGATAGCAATGTGGCAATCCGATCAGCTGACCGCTTTTCCCAACCAAGGCCCAATCAACGCCCCAAGTGTCGACGCCAATGCTTTCCAATTGCGTTCCGTGCTCCCGACACCAAACCAACCCTTGCTTAATGCCCTCCAGCACGTTCAGCCAAATTCCTGTCAGATCCCAGACAGGGCCGGCCGGAGTCGGGCTAGGAAAATGCTTGAACCGATGCACTTCCTCAATCTTCAATTCGACGGGGGCATCACTCAACAAGCCAATCATTGCCCGGCCAGAACTGGCTCCTAAATCTATTGCCAAATGAGCTGTCGACATCCAAATTCCCAATCCAAGAAAATACGATACGGGCCCCATGATTCGGGCCCCAGTCCGGGCGGCCAATCTTGCACATCAGCCCTCCGGAAATAATGGGGCGACGGCGAACGGTGATTGCCCCATCATTTTGCAAGCACTAGCAGAATCATTCAACTGCTGCCACAAATTTTTGATTCTGGCCTTGGCCCACGCCACTAATCTGTCTAACAATTTCACGGGATTCACCGCGCGGACCCGGAAACCGCCCCGAATGTCCCGCTGGCGGATCCGGGGAGCCATTCAAGTCTGGCTGGATCTGCCCCTGTAAAACTCTTTCAATCAACTTACACCCTTGATTCAATCGACAATGGCCGCACCGTCCATTGCCGAACGACCTCTCTGGAGAAAATATGCATTTCAAAATTGGGTTATTGGCACTCGCCTGCGTCGCCATGACAGCAACTTCTTTCGTCCAAGCACAAGACTATCGGGGCTTGGGCACACGTCGCGGGGCGGTTGCCGGAGCCGTGATCGGCGGATTGATTGGTGGGAAGAACGATGAAGTCGCCGCTGGGATCATCGCGGGTGGACTAATCGGAGGAGCCACCGGTCGAATCGTGGGTAATCGCATGGACCAAAACCGTTACGGCCAAAATTACGGTTATCCCAACCAAGGTTATTCCTACCACCAACCCCAATCGACCGTTCATAGCCAGCAACACTACTATCCACAGTATCAAGCCCAGCAGCACTACAGCTATCCGCAAACCACTCACCAGAGTCTTTCGCAACCTCACTATGTTCAGCAGCCGGCCTACGGTGAATTCGGGCACTCGACACATGGACACGCGAATCAACGGCGTGTGACTCAGACTTATTCCGCGCCGCGATCCCAAAGCTATGTGATTCCGCAGCAGCAGTGGACCCAACAGCCAACGCAGCAGCAATACGTTGTGCCAACCCAATCCCACTCGGTGCTGGAGCTGCATCGACCCCAGATCATCTACCCCCGCGGTAGATAGTTTCTCGTGCGAGCGATGAGGTTGCTGCCGCGAAGCGATCATCACCGACTCTCCAAATCAAATAAAAAACGTGAGCCATCCAAGTGATGACTCACGTTTTTTTCGCTTAGACTAAGTGACGCTGCCTATCGCAAGAACGCTTCGTGCAGTCCGCCATCCACGTTAATAATCTGCCCAGTCGTTTTGCTTGAGCGATTGGACGAGAGGAAGTAAATGGCTTCCGCCTGATCGGCCGGTGTAATCGGCTGCTTCGTCAACGTTCGCTGGGCGTAAAAATTCGCCAGCTTGTCCCGCAGCGAATCATCCGACTCCGATTCTTCAAACGCGATTTCATATTTCGCCAAAGAAGCGATCACGCGATCACGCGGGAACATGGTACTCCCGGCAACGACCGTCGCGGGCGCCACGGCATTGACGCGAACCAGAGGCGCCATTTCAATGGCCAATTCTCGCACCAAGTGATTGGCTGCGGCTTTGGACGTATCATAGGCCACCGAGCCTTTTTTACCGACAACGCCATTGACGCTGGTGGTCAACACTACCGACGCCAACAGTCCCTGCTCAGCCAACAAGCCACGGACTTCATCCACGACGTTGTAGCTACCTCGAACATTGACATCAAATGTGAATTTCCACTTATCGTCGGACAGATTTCCATCGCGATCGGGGGCGACAAAGACGCCAGCCGTAACGATCACGCGGTCGACTCCGCCGTACGCCAAAAGCAGCTGTTTCAACATAGCTCGGATAGATTCACGGTTAGTGATGTCCACGCCCAACCCGATAGCCGGCCCGCAGCCTGAGATCCCGGAGCCAGAGACACCAATCCCCACGCCATAGATTTCAGTCAATTCAGCCGCAGTTGCATTGGCGGCGTCTTCGCTGAGGTCACAACAAACCACATGAGCGCCCTCTTTGGCGATCCGATGCGCGACCTCTTTACCGATCCCGTTACCGGCACCGATCACGACCGCAATATCTCGCGACATTTCTTTTTCCGGAGGCTTTCGCTTGAGCTTGGCTTCTTCCAACAACCAATACTCAATGTCGAACGCTTCTTGCTTGGGAAGTGCAATGTATTCACCCAAAGCTTCTGAGCCACGCATGACTTCGACCGCACAAGTGTAAAATTCAGCCGTCACCCGAGACTCGCTCTTGTCTTTTCCCCAAGCGATCATCCCGACGCCGGGAATCAAAATCACAGTCGGATTCGGGTCTCGCATCGCAGGCGAATTGTCATGCTTGTGAGCTTCGTAATACGCCGCGTAGTCTTTACGGTACTGCTCCAACCCAGCCGTCAACATCGACTTCAACGCGACCAAGCCATCGGGATCGTCGGCGGTGGTCGACGTAGGATCCCAATCGACGTACAGCGGTTTGATTTTGGTTCGCAAGAAGTGATCCGGGCAACTCGTTCCTAACTCAGCCAAACGCTCGGCGTCATTTGAGTTAACGAATCGCAAGATCGAATCGCGAGTTTCAACCGTTCCCACGAACTTATTCACCTGCGAGACCTGGCCTCGCAGCCAAGGCAGTAAATCGACCAGCAAACCGTCGCGGGCATCATCGCCGAGTGTAGCATGCTTCTGCCCACCAAACGTTTGATCGCCTTTGTCTTTAGACTCAATGTAAGCAGCGGCTTTTTCGATTAAACGCAAAGTCAATTCGTAGCACTCCTTGTCGTCGTCAGCCCAATTGATCAAGCCGTGCTGGCCCATCACCAAGCCTTTCAGGTTTGGATTGGCTTCGACTTCACGCTGCATCATCAATCCCAGTTCGAACCCGGGACGCAACCACGGCACCCAACCAATTTCATCCCCAAAAATCTCTCGCGTCATTTCCTGGCTGGCACTGCAAGCCGCGATGGAAATCACGCTGTTAGGATGCATATGATCGACGTGTCGAGCAGGCAAGAATCCGTGCAACGGCGTGTCGATCGAACTCGCACGTGGGTTGAGATTGAAAGTGCAATACGGAAAATAGCCAACCATCGCATCTTCGGCCGGAGTCTTAGGACCGTTGTCGGGAGCTTGGTTGTAGTTGGGAATCAACGAAAGCAGCTGATCCATGTAAAGCGAAGCAAAATTCGCGAGCTTTGCCGTCCGCAAGTCGCCGCCTGAGCCTTTGACCCAAAGCACGTCAACTTCTTGGCCCGTTAGTGGATCGATTTCCATGATTTTGGAAGAAGTGTTTCCACCACCGGTGTTGGTAATCCGCTGATCCGCACCGAGACAATTAGAGCGGTAGATCAGCCGTTCGGCAGGTGCGAGTGAGTCGGCGACTGCGTCGTCCCAATGACGATCGACATGCTTTAGGTTTTGCGTGGCGGTTGACATGAAATTCAGAATTTCTATATAGACAATTGGACGGCGGTTCAAAAACGCCGGATTGAACGTTTAAACCATCATGTTCGCATACCAAAAATCGTTGTCAACTATTGAGACTAAGGTGAACGTTCACGGAATTTCGGAGACGTCAAAATCTCCAAACTTAAGCACGTGCCCCCAAAACCTGCGACGCAAAATGACAACGTCTTTATTTTGCATGAGAATACGAAAAGTCCCCCTGACTGCGTCAAATTCACGCACCCCAAGAGCAGGCCTTCCAAATAGGGCAATCGTCGGTTGACAGGGGAAGCCTAATACACGCAACTTGTGTCTCTGCCCCCTTCTCTCAAGGCTCGCAATGTCCCCTTCCGCTCCTCCGCCCCTTGACTGGGTACGTAGTGCTCGAATCGCGCTGAAAAACTCTGAGCAGGATTTCCACCAAGTCAAACCTTGGATCTACTGGCGGGACATGATCTTGGGAGCCGCAATTGCCTACACGGCAGCTGGAATCTATGTCAACTCGCCGGCGTTTTCTGTCTGGCAAATCGTCAGTTTTCTGGTCGCGGTATTCTGGCTATATCGCGTTGGCTCACTGGTTCACGAAGTCGCCCACTTGGGCGGTCACGAACTGACGTCCTTCAAAGTCGCTTGGAATGTGCTCGTTGGGATCCCCACACTCACACCCTCCACGTTTTTCACCGGTCACCACCGCGACCACCATACCCAGCGAGTCTACGGAACCCCGCAAGATCCTGAATACGTCGTCAACGTTTGTCGGCGCGGAAGCGCGATGAATCTGATCCTCTACTTTCTCTTCGTCGCCGCCTTCCCGCTCGTCGTGTTCTTGCGATTCTTTCTAGTACCGCTCACGTTTGTAAGTCCGAAAATTCGTGAATTCGTGCTGCGAAGACTTTCAGCGTTCACGTTCAACTGGAGGTACGAACGACCTATCGACAAGATCAACCGGAAAACCTTTGCGGCCCTGGAGCTGGCCTGTTGGTTGCGAGCGATCGCAATCCCTGGGGCCGTCCTCTTGGGCGTCACCGATCCGTCGCGAATGTTCCTGCTGTACTCGCTGGGAGCAACGGTCGTGATCATGAATCAACTACGCCAGTTGGCCGATCATCATTTTGAAGGCGACGGTCAGAACCTGACGATGTCGGAGCACATCATGGACTCGTGCAACTATACGGGCAAAGACCCTCTGACTTGGTTGTTTTTCCCATTCGCCATTCAGTACCACGCGCTCCACCACATGTTTCCTTCAATGCCCTACCACAATCTGGCAGGGGCCCATGGCTTTCTTCTCCAGAAACTACCCAGCGACTCGCCTTACCGTGACCTCACGCAACCGGGTTGGTGGTCTGTTGCCAAGCAAATGTTGCGGAAGGATGAAGTGGTTGAGCCAACCGTCGAGTCGATTTTAGATACCGTTGAAAAAACCGTTGAAAAAACCACTCACCCAGAAAAAGAGCTAACAAGCGTTTGATGAAACTTAGCCGACGCCAAACAATCACAACGCTTAAAATCGCGTGTTCAACCTCTCCCGCAGGACTTGCTGATTTAACGCCCAGTTGAGCGTCAGCAATGGTAGCCCGACGCGTCGGGGGACCACTCTCGCCTTCGGCTCATAAAATCAACAAGCTAACGCTTTCGATCCACTCTATCGCGTTTCAGTAAACGCGCATTCAAACAGCCGAAAACAGCACCGTGCAATCGCCTTCAACTTAGTCGATTCAAAAACGATCCGTCAAATCGCCTTACGTTCTTCAACGTTCTTCAACGTTCTTCAACGTTCTTCGCTGCCAAGACACTCGCAGCCCAGTTCTCTCTAGGATCGTAGTGAACACGCAAGCCCTGGACGTGGCTCGAACACATTTACCGGAGCGAGCCGACGCAGAGGGCGGACAAGTGTGCCCATCCGACAGAGCTAATCTCTGGCTCAACCACATACCAAACACTACCATTTTCAGCCCCCCAAGCCGTCGTTGCGCTCGCGTCACCGCCTTGGATTAAGCTATATTGTGACTGGCTGCTCCCACGATGCCCAACAGGTCGCTGAGTCTCGGCACCCGCGGCCCCACGAAACTGACAGCGATTCTGACTGGAAACGACTTTTACTAATGGCAACCACGCTGGGCTTGATCGTCATTGGGGCATTCCTTGGATTAGCAATAATGCAATCAGTATTCGTTGCGATTCACTGTCGCTTCGTGAGTTCCCAGGTCGCCGCAAAACTGGACGACGCTTTCCAGCCCCACGTCGCAGTCATTCTTTGTCTGCGCGGCCACGATCCCTCGTTGGCTGGTTGCCTGGAAGGGCTGACCCGACAAGCCTATCGCCCGTTCACGATTCACGTCGTGGTTGACGACGCCGGCGATTCAGCCCTGGATGCGGCAAAGTCGTTTTTCGATCAGCATTCCTTAGAGGTGCGTTATCACGTCCTGAAGAACTACCCACCTACGTGCAGTCTCAAATGTTCAGCGCTCGTGGCGGCCGTCACCGAAATTGACAATTCAGCTGACGTGATTGCGTTGGTCGATGCGGATACCGTCCCGGACGAACATTGGTTGGGCGATTTGATTGCCCCCTTGGCGGATCCAGAAGTGGGAGCCTCGACGGGAAATCGCTGGTTCGCACCCAAACACAGTACGCTGGGAGCCGAGGTCCGTAAGGCTTGGAATGCCGCCGCGGTCGCCCAAATGAGCTTTTACACTATTCCTTGGGGCGGCTCTCTCGCCCTACGGCGAGCGACAATTTTGCAATGCGGGTTGCTGGAAAAGTGGAATCAAGCGTTTTGCGAAGACACCATGTTGACCGACGTCCTAAAAGACAACAAACTCCGCGTCGTTCGTGTACCTAACCTCATTCTTGCCAATGATGAATCAACAAACTTATCAGGCGCCTTCCATTGGATCGTTCGCCAACTGATCACGGTTCGGCTCTATCATCACGACTGGTCGATGATTTTGACCCATGGCGTGATGTCGGGAACAGTGCTCATTGCGGCCGTGATTTCAATCCCTTGGCTATTGCTCGTTCAGGAATATAGTCAGGCATTGAGCGTCCTTGGCAGCCTCGCCGCATTCCAAGTCTGCAACACCGGCCTGTTGGCAGCTATTGAGAACGCCAACGTTCAAGCGGTGGCCAGTCGCGGTGCATCCACTGCCGAGCCCGCGGGATTAGTGGATCGATTGAAAGCGATTTTTGTGACGCAGCTGGTTTACCCCGCAGCGATCACCACGGCGGCCTGTACTCAGCAGATTTCCTGGCGGAAAATCGACTACGCCATCCGGCCCGGCAAACAAATCGAGATGCTGGGCTATTCGCCCTACGAAGCAGATCACGATGAATCATCTGAATCAATCGGATAGCTTTCAAGCGAGCACGTGACCTGATCACCCGACTTCAAGCTAGTGCTTAATTTCTAGACCAGTGCTTTGTTGTCTAGATTTTAAATGAGGGTTGGGCATACCAGCCGTTTAGGATTTCCTTGGCAGAAATCTAAAGGAGATCACTCTTTCGATTCGTCAACGTGATTTTCTCCCATCACGGATTCCAGCGGCTGAGTCCAATTGATCGCCTCGCTTCCACTGACTTCGTCAGCTTCTGCGATCTCAGCTTCGTCACCTCGCATCAACAAATCATTGATTTGCAAATCGCTTAGCTTCAAGATGGGGCACGAATCATCGGGCAGCCCTGGTGTGACTTCAAATTTGCCATCGATTGAGGCTAATTGCCACTGTCCGCCACCAGGACCATGAATATCAAGCCCAAACGTCAAGAGCCGGTTAACGCCATTGATTCGGAGAGCTCCCATCGTTTTTTGAGCCGCCAACGCGATTTCAGTGAGATGAGATTCGATCCAGCGGGCGACTTTGGGAGGCTTCGGCTTGACTTTGCCCCACGCGTCTTGCTTGCCAAAATCCAAGAACTTGAAAATCATCTGCTTATCAATCGGTGGGCATACCAAGTGCCCAGCAAACTGAATCACGTTTGATTTATCGTAATTGGGATCACTGGTTTCGTAAGATGCGTAAATGCTTGTGTTTTCGAATAGCTTTTGAGCAAACTCATCTTCCGAGCTGCGTTCGACCTTGGCCCCGCAGAACTCGACACCTGCTGAATGGAAGTAGTCGTAGCAAAACTCGATGACTTCGCGTGCGTTGGTGCATTTGTCGGGGACAAGATGATACGTTCGTCCATGCGCTTCAGGCGTGCAAATCAAATGGCTGATTGTCTTGGAAGCCCAGTCAACTGGCACCAAGTTGCGTGGCTCGTTGCCTTCGATGGGTAATTGGATCGGAGTTTCGAACAGCCCGTCCTGGTTGCACTTCTGCTCGGGAACAAGCATCGACAATAAACGCAAGTACAAAAACAGTCCGTGATAAGTCGAGGTGTATCCGTTTTCGGAATCGCCCACAATCACGCCTGGACGATAAACGGTTGTCGTTTCAAAACAGTCGGCCGCTTGGACCAATGATTCCGAGGTAAACTTACTACGTTCGTAGTCGTTGCGGAATTCCTGGTTCATGTCCAACTGATTTTCAAAAACGACGTCATCGCGTTTACCGCAGACGTAGGCCGTTGAAATGTAGTGGAAATGTCTAACTTCACAGGCTTGCGAAAACGCCAATACGTTTTCGGTTCCGCCCAAGTTGGTCAGCCAAGGCTCTTCCTGTCGATTCTCACCGTGAAACTTTAAGACGGCGGCACCGTGAACGACCTGGTCAAGGTACTGTTTCGACCAAATCAATTGTCGCTGGCTCATGCCCATATCTTTTTGACCGATATCGCCAGTCAACAACACCGGTCGTGGCAATCGATAGCCAAGTTCGTCTTCCCACATTTGCAGGATGGTTTCAATACGCTCGCGCACTTTCGCTTTTTTGGTTGGCCTCACCAAAACCGCTAACTTGTGCCCTTTGAGCAACAAGTCACGCATGATATATCGGCCCAACAGGCCGGTCGCGCCGGTCAGCAACGTGTATCGCTTTTGCGTACGAGGTTGAGAATTTTGATGCCTATTCACTGGTTCGCCCTAAACAAGTCGTGGCGAAGTCAGTTTTAGACGAATCACCGAACATAAGGATGGTACAATTCTCGTTGAAATTCGAAGGATCAAGGAGCATTACAATTATGAGAATTCGAGGATGTGGGATTGTTGAAAAGGAAAGCAACCGTTGTGAAAACAACGGCATGTTCTTGATGAGCGAATTGAAAGGTGGGACAATTTCGCTCCCTAGTTGAGGCGAAAATGACCCCCCAACGAGTTCAAAAGGTTACCGATTACTCCAAGCGATGAAAACCAACTATAGTTCGAGATTAGACGCACTATGAATACAAAAAGTTTCATTGAGATGAAATCCCAACTCCCAACAACCCTAAAATCCGGCCTTTTATCGGGATCCGGACCACTTTCCCTCCTAAGCTGGATGGGGACGGTGTTCATTTTGATGGTTTTTCCGATGATCCTGCCCACCTGCCAGGCAACGCAAATTCCGAGTCCCAAGACCGCTAATCCGGCGGAATCGAGTGATTTAGGACCGACACCCGGCCTAGACTCCGACCAAATCGCTGATGGCTGGCTCTCCCTGTTTGACGGCCAAACGCTATTCGGCTGGAAGCCCGTGACGAACGCGAATTGGAAGGTCGAAGACGGAGCGATTACCGTCAGCGAGGGTGAGCGAGGACTATTGCGGACCACGACCCAATTTGATGAGTTTGAATTGACGCTGGAATTCAAGACGCCTGAACGCACCAATAGTGGAATTTTCTTCCGCACCAGCCCGACTCCAACCAATGTGATCAACGACTGCTACGAATTGAACATCTCTAGCCCCTTGGATCATCAATTCCCAACTGGCAGTCTTGTTGGACGTGCCACTTGCGAGCTCGACGCTCCAGTCAATCGCTGGAATCATTTTCGCGTGTTGGCGATTGGGACAACGATCAAGGTTTGGCTCAACGACGAGAAAGCCGTCGAATACGAAGACCCAACGCTACTTGGGCGAGGCTACATCGGCTTGCAATTCAACTCTGGCGCGGCGGCTTTCAAGAACATTTCCATCAAGCCCATCGGTACGAAACGAATCTTCAACGGAAAAAATCTGGATGGCTGGAACACAACAAACCAACGGGCCAGCGAGTTCGACGTCACTGCCGCAGGCGAGTTACAGATCAAGAATGGGAATGGACAAATTGAGTCACAGGAATCTTTTCGTGATTTCGTGTTTTCCATGCTGGGCAAGACGAATGCCGCAGGACTCAACGGCGGCGTTTTCTTTCGCTGCATCCCGGGTGACCCAATGAACGGATACGAAAGCCAAATTCAAAACCAATTTAAAGACGGCGACCGGACCCAACCCGTTGATTGCGGAACCGGTGGAATTTTTCGTCGCACCACTGCCCGACGTGTGAATGCCGATGATCAGCAGTGGTTTGCCAAAACAATCATCGCGACTGGCCCTCACGTCAGCGTCTGGGTCAACGGCTATCAAGTCACCGATTGGACCGATAAAAGAAAACCAGATCCCAATCCCCGGCGAGGACTGCGACTTGAAAAGGGAACCTTCATCTTCCAAGGCCACGACCCCACAACCGACATCCTGCTCAAAAATATCCAAGCCAAAGAAATTCTCCCGCGGAGAGAATCGAAATAAACTTGAGTCCCAATGCTCCTGATGGAATCGAACCGGATCTTGTCTCCATGTATTGCCCGCACCCAACGCGTTAATACTAGCCCTGCAACTGCCGAAGCTTCTTAGGAAGTGGGAAATTGACGTGTTCTTCTCGCACGATCACAGGCTCGACCGTCGCGCCGTATCGTTCTTTCAGCCATTCAATGCACTCGTTTACGACCGTTTCGGGAGCGCTCGCCCCAGCCGTCATAAAGACAGTCTCGACGCCCTCGAGCCAAGCCGGGTCGAGGTCTGCGGCACCGTCGATTAAGTGAGCCGTGACGCCTTCGTCTTCTGCGAGTTCGCGAAGCCGCTGACTGTTTGAGCTGTTTTGGCTGCCGAGCACAAAACACACGTCAGCACCGGCTGCGATTTTCTTGACGGCTTCCTGACGATTCTGAGTCGCGTAACAAATGTCCTCTTTCGGGGGATTCACTAGATTCGTGAACCTCGCTCGTAATTTAGAGATAATTCGATTGGCATCGTCAACTGACAACGTCGTTTGAGTCAGGTAAGCAACTTTGGCGTCATTGGCGATCTCCAGCCGATCCACATCTGCCTCAGTCTCAACCAAAATCATCGCCTCGGGCGCTTCACCCATCGTTCCGATGACTTCATCATGACCGTCATGCCCAATCAAAAATATCGTGTACCCCTCGCGGGCATACTTCACCGCCTCCAAATGAACCTTGGTGACCAGCGGGCAGGTCGCATCGATCGCATTCAAATCCCGGTCTTGAGCGATTTGCCGAATCTCTGGCGAGACGCCGTGAGCAGAAAACAAAAGCACCGACCCGATCGGAACTTCTTCCAATTGCTCGACGAAGACTGCGCCTTTTTCTTTGAAAGACTCCACCACGTATTTATTGTGGACAATCTCGTGGTAAACATAAACCGGCGCACCAAATTCCCTCAACGTCAAGTCAAGGCTTTCGATCGCCATATTGACTCCCGCGCAGAATCCGCGTGGGCTGGCAAGTAAGATTTTCATAATTCACTCAAAAAGGGTTGATCACAAATGGCTGACAAAGTGTCCCATGCTGATCGATTGCGGCACGTTTATCTTACAGGACCGACAACAAAAGTGGGAGGCAACCTCTCAACAATCAATTCGCGTGATCGAAGCATTCAATCCCGCAAGAAACATTCTTTCCCGTGTTTCGAGTAGTTTCGCATCGCCAGTCTACACTTCAGCTCGCCAATCCGATAACTTATTTGCATCCCACCGATGATTGCAATTGAGAAATGCCATGCTTGAAACGAGCGACAACATCCTACTCACCCCGTTAACCATCGAACGCGGATTCAAGAGCTGCCGGGGCGCCGTCAAAAAGTATTTCAAGCACCAAATCTGGGCGACGCACAACCTGCCCGGAAATCATCGGCGAGCCCTCGATGCAGTCCTCGCCAACTTGATGCGAACCATCGATTTACTGGATCTTGAGAGTGCCAGTGCCTTGCCGCTGGATGTTTGGCATGAAGTTCGTGACGAATTGAGCGATGCGTTTCGGGACAAATGCTCGACCGTCGAATTAGCCGCGCTCGTTCACACCGTACGAAAATTCAGCATTCCCAAACAGTATTTGTTCGATCCACTCCGGGGTGCTGATCTTTGGATTCGGAATCGCAAATTCGAAACGTTTGAAGAGCTAGAAGCATTTTGTAGTTTCGTGGGTGGCTCGGCCCTAACCTCGACCATGCCGATCCTGGGCGTTATTCAGCCAGACTATGAGCTCGCCTCGCTTGAGTGCGGCAAAGCGATCATGCTTACTCAGCTACTCGCGAATTGCGCCAACGATGCGAAACTCAATCGCTTCTTTCTTGCCGAAGAGGATTTTGTCGATTGCGGTGTCGACAAGACTCAAATGAAACTACGGCGTGGTGACAAATCGTTTAGATTCCTAGTCCGACTATACGTTGCTCGAATCGAGAAGATGCTAATGAACTGCAAACAGCTCGTTCAGCACCTCGATTTCGACGGAACGCGGACACTTAAGTCGTTGCTGGCGATGCATTGGCAAATGTTGCTGAAGATGCAACACGTGCCAGAATGCATCCTCTCAGAAGAAGGCGTGCTGACTGGGCGAGAGCTTTTGATTTTGAAGTCTCGCCATCTGATGGGCATGGAAAAAGAACTCGCCATTTGTGAAGACGAGCCCGCCCACCATTGATCAGATGGGTGCCTGAATGCCAAGTTAAACGGGCAAGACCTACTTCGAATCGACGCACTCAAACGCCGTTGCCGAATTCTCCGATATTGATTTTCAACCCTTGTAAGCCGAAGGAATCTCTGTGGGAAAAGTATTTGAATCAATCGACGACGACCTAGCTGCTTGGATTGACCAACAAGCGATGTTCTTCGTTTCTACCGCGCCAATCGCCAGCGACGGCTTGATTAACTGCTCTCCCAAAGGCCTCGATTCGTTTCTCGTTCTGGAACCGAAGGCAGTCGCCTACCTCGACATCACCGGCAGCGGAATCGAGACGGTGGCCCACCTCCAAGAG
Organism: Mariniblastus sp.; assembly: GCA_047639375.1. Lineage (GTDB taxonomy): Bacteria > Planctomycetota > Planctomycetia > Pirellulales > Pirellulaceae > Mariniblastus. Next base: position 19,196 of record JBLINZ010000033.1, read on the forward strand.
AACGGACGAATCGTGTTGATGTTTTGCGCCTTTACAGGCCCATGCAAAATTGTTCGCTTGCACGGAACGGGTGTGTTTCACGGATTGGAATCGGAGCGATTCGGCGAACTGAAAAACCAATTTACGGAACACCCAGGAACACGGGGAATCATCGAGGTCTCGCTCACCCGTATTTCCGACTCATGCGGCTACGGCGTCCCAAAATACGATTTCGTCGAGCAACGAGAAACGTTGATCAAAGCGTCCATCAACAAAGGCGAAGCTGGACTCGCCGAATACCGCCAACTCAAAAACGCGAGCAGCCTCGACGGCTTGCCGGGCATCTAAACAGGGAAAGGTTTGCCGAGCGAGCTTGCACGCAGCTTGATGCGCCCCACATGAACACCCACGCAACGTGTAGTCCTACGGTTCGTTGGCTGCCCCAGCATCGCCCCAATTTCCCTCGCGAAAGTCGTCAAGACTTTTGGAATTTCAAGCGGCCGAAAATCTTGACGAATTTCGCTGCTGGAAACATGACGTCAATCACTAATCGCGTTCATCGCCCAAGCCAACCATTTCCAGCAGCTTGAGAGCGTTGGTTGTCTCCGCAATTCCAGACTTCATTTGGTAATCAAACGTCATGACTTTCTTGCCATCGATCTCTTTGAATTGTTCGGCAAAATGAACCGTTTGACAAGCAATTGCCAACTCGTCGGTCGTTGCCAAATCCAAGTCATGCGTTGAAATGGCTCCGATCGAATTCTCATCGATCAGTTTCCTCACGACTCGACTGACGGCGATTTGCCGTTCGCGAGAATTGGTACCTTGAAGGATCTCATCCAACAAGAACATCATCCGCTTAGGATTCTCACCATCATGATCCTTGGCCGTGTCGACGATCGACTTAAGCCGTTTAAGTTCCGCCATAAAGAACGAGACACCATCAGCCAACGAGTCAGCGATCCGCATACTTGTCTCGATATGAATTGGCGGCAACGTAAGTTGCTTGGCACACACGACGCTACCCATTTGGGCCAACACAATATTGACGCCGACACTTCGAAGCAACGTACTTTTCCCCGACATGTTCGATCCAGTCACCAACAGCACGGTTCCGGGCGGACCAATTTGCACGTCGTTGGGAACTCGATTCTCGTCCAACAAAGGATGGCCAACTTGCGTGCCTGAAACGATGGTTTGCTCCGCGTCAGCGGTTGGCTCAACCGTTGGGAAAACCCAATCCGGCTGATCACTGGCCAATTTGGCCAGCGAGCAAAGCGCCTCCCATTCACCAAGATCAGCGAACCAGGCACGGGCACGGGAACCATTTTTCTGTTTCCATTTTTCCATCAGGCTCAGCACATGGGCGTCCCAGAAAAACAGAAACTCGAAAACGATATAGAGAATAAACCCCAATCCATTTCGAAGATTAGCTAACCCAATGATCCAGCCCAATCGATGAACGTTGGTTTGTGCCCCGTCTCCAGTTCGCTTCAACCGCGTTTGCAACGATTGAAGCTTTTCTGATTTAGCAGGGTACTCCGATGCCATATCGAAGAGTGAGACGTAGTGGGATGCTTGATCCGTTCGCGAGGCAATCAAATTGAAAACGTCATGCATGGCGCCAGCAAACGCAATCGACAATCCAAAATTGATCACACAAGTCACAATCAAAGTCAGGATCCCGACCTGAAACGAAACCATCCCCGTGATCAATAGAATCAAAGCCACCAGCGAAACGACGGCAGTTGCCCGGGAAAGCAGTAATACCCATTCGCGGCCGACATACCAATTCGGACTTTCACACCAATCGACAAACCGACTGGGACCGGACTGGCTGGCGGAAAGCTGTTCGCACAACAGCCGGAACTTCAAACGCCACTCCAATTCAGGCTTCAACTCCGCCACGGCTGCTTGGCGCCGTTTGATTTCATCCGACAAAGCACCCTCAATGATCCACTGTCGTAGCGTCTCGGTTCCCAACGGCGTTCGCGTGATGCCCAGTAATTTATAGACCGAGCTGTCACCCAGTAAATCCAGATCCGTTGAGATCGGCACAAACTCAGCCGGCACTTCGACCTCGGGAACTTTGATTGCGTCCCATTTTCGATTACATCTAGCGATCGATTCTTCGTGCATTTTCGAGAGAATCGTTGCGCGTCGAAGCTCCGTCTGCATCCCTTCATGGATGTAAGCGACGACGAGGAACCCGACGAACAACAATCCGGAAAGCAGCCACCAGACCGTGCCCAGTTCACTGACATTGGCGAACCCCATCAACAGGGCAGCTAGAAACGTCAGAAATAACCCGCCGCGCATGTACCCAAAACTGCTCCACCGGCCGGCGCAATTCTCCGCCGACGCCCGTTGGGTCGCAAGGTTCTCACGGTAGTACTCAAGGACTTGTTCGATCGTTTTCGGCGGATTCATGCTGGCTTAAAAATGCGAGATGCGTTTTGTAATCTGGGTTTTTCAGTCCAAATTTTCTTGGAGTTCAAGAGTTTAATTGGAGTCCAAGAGTTTAAACGGTGAAGCATGCCAGCGCGAAGTTCGATTGGTCAATATCCAGAGTTTTTGACGACCCGAAAAACCCAAGCGGACCCGGATTTCGCCAATTGAGCAAATCTCAATTGGCGACGGGAATATTTAATCAATATCCAGCGAGTTCTGTCGAACGCTTAACTCGCTTGATCGCGATCATGAATGCTGCCGTTCTGAGGCTGACGTTACTTTCATTGGCGAGTTGCCAGACGCCCTCGAACGCATCTGAGAGGATCGCATCCAACTGTGAACGAACACGATTCAAATCCCAGACATAGTATTGGCGATTCTGCACCCATTCAAAATAGCTCACCGTCACGCCACCTGCGTTCGCCAGAATATCCGGCAACACGGCAATCCCTCGATCAAACAACACCTCATCCGCATCCGCGTCCACCGGCCCGTTGGCGCCTTCGACGATATATTTGGCTTTGATGAGCTGGACATTGTCCATCGTGATCACGCCACCCAAAGCGGCTGGGATCAAAAGATCGCAATCCAATTCAAGCAGCTCTTCGTTGCTGATCAACGTGGCCTTGTCGAATCCCTTTAACGATCGATGTTCCAGCATGTAGTGCAGAGCATCCGGAATATCGATTCCATCCGGGTTGTAATACCCTCCACTGACGTCACTGATTCCGACGATGGGAAACTCAGACTCATGCATGTATTTTGCGGCATGGGATCCCACATTGCCGAACCCCTGAATCACGACGCGAGTGTCTTTAGGACGACGCCCCAGCCGTTGCAGCATCTTGAAGGACAGAATTCCGACGCCACGCCCGGTGGCTTCTTCGCGGCCCACCGCGCCGTAGTCCTCTACAGGTTTGCCGGTAATACAAGCCGGATTGAAACCGTGGTACTTTTCCCATTGATTGCGGATCCAAGCCATCGTCTCTGAGTTGGTTCCCATGTCAGGAGCAGGGATGTCTACGTCCGGCCCCATGATGTCATGAATTTGATCGATGAACTTTCTCGTGACCCGCTCTTTTTCCTTGCGGCTTAGCAGCCGTGGCGAAACGCAAATACCGCCTTTGGCTCCACCGTAAGGAATATTGACAACCGCGGTCTTCCAAGTCATCAACGAAGCGAGGGCTCGGACCTCATCCAAATCGACATCGGGGTGGTACCGTAACCCACCCTTCATTGGCCCCCGGGCGTTGTTGTGTTGCACGCGATAGCCAACCAGTGTTTCAATTCGACCGTCGTCCATCTCGACAGGAACTTCAACCGTGATCTCACGCTTGGGCATCTTCAACAAGCGTCGCGTGCTTTCAGCGAGTTGCAGTTCGTCGGCCGCTCGATCAAAATAGTGCAGGACAGTTTCGTAAGCGTTCATGTGTTTCTTCACGGCAGCGGTCGAGTTCATAGGTTGTACTCAGCTATTTCAAAATTCGTTCATACGTGGGAGTGCGACACCGCTTGAGGGCAGATCCAAGCCAAAGAGCCACTTCGAATGGTTTAGTATTTGACCTACAATATCGGATCGGCAAAGATCCACAATCGGGGCGACAAAAATCCTTGATTCCGCTATTCGTGACGTCCAAATCGCGGAAATTGCGGAGCAACCAGAATCTTTTCAACGGGCCACATGTGACAATCGACATAAACCAATTTTGGGCGCTGCTGGCAGAAAGCAAGCTCGTCGGCATTTCCCAAACTCAACAGCTGTTTTCCGCGTTTTCGGCCGATACGTCCACCACCAAAGACGCCGAATCCCTAGCGAAATGGCTTGTCAAACAGGAGACGCTCACAAAGTATCAAGCCCAGATTCTGATCGCTGGATTCAACGGTCCGTTCAAATACGGGGACTACACGGTGGTCGATCGGATTTCCAACGGAGTCTCAACAGGGCAATTTGCAGCCAAACACACCTCAACCGGTTTTCCGGTTACCCTCCAATTTCTGGGTGGAGACCAGGCGGCCGACCTTGCGACCTGGCGGGACATCGAGTCCTCCGTCGATCAAATTTCTTCGATCCAGCATCCCAATTTGGTTGAGACTTACGAGACGGTGGTGTTATCCAACCGTCGATTCGTCGTTTCGCAACTTTCAACCGGCACGACGCTGTCCGAGAAATTGCCTCGCAAAGCCAGATTGCCTTGGAAAAAGGCCTGCTTCGTCATGGCCCAAGTGGCCCATGGGCTTGTGGAACTACATCAACACAATTTCGCTCACGGAGCCGTTTCGCCGCGAACCATTTGGCTGGAAAAAAATGGTGTCGCTCTGCTAAACGCCAATCCCTTTCCCGATCCCGATTTTGATGCGTGCAGCGATTCGAACAACGAATCCAAATTTGATTATTCGGCCCCCGAAGCCACGCCGGAAACGACGTCCGCATTTGAAAACCGTGCTCGGGCGGATCTTTATTCGTTCGGTTGCACCCTGTTTCGAATCATTGCTGGAAAAACTCCATTCTCAGACCTGCCCGACCACGAAAAACCAAAAGTGCTCGCCACGTCCGCCGTTTCCAGTTTGGCCAAATACGAATTGCCGGCGGAACTTGCGACGATGCTTGAGAGCCTGCTGGCCAAGCAACCCTCCGATCGGCCGAACTCAGCCAGCCAAGTCGCCGGATTATTGGGGCTGTTATCAGGCAAAGCCGCTGAGATCGAAGCCTTGACCATGCCGAAATCGAAGCCCCGGCTGATCTATCGAAAATCACTCGTCGAAATCTTCCCTGGCAGCTCATCGGCCCAAGTTGCAACAACGCCCAACATTCAAACGAATGACGAGCCTGAACCTCAAGTCTCCCCGGAAGTCTCCGAAGCCCGAATGGCGAAAATCAAGATCGCGTCGGAGGCAGCTAACCAACGCAAACGCAACCGCTGGAAAACGCCAGTCGCCA
>JBLINZ010000034.1:0-24211 GCA_047639375.1 Mariniblastus sp.
GGATGGGTCGATTCTCGGGAAAAGCTCTTGTTCATCGCAAATTGCATTCGGCCTCCAAACTGCAATCTTAAATTTATGACCGATTTTATCCAATTGGAATATGAGCCGATCCGATGAAAATGCGTATAAATAAGAGGAAAACGCCGGTGAATTCAAAAAAAAGCCCGCTGATCAACAGCGGGCTCAATTTATGTAACCGTCGCGAATATGCCTAATTCTTTTTCAGCTTAATGTTGAGAACGACCTCAGCATCGCCGCGTTTGAGTTTCATCTTAACGGTTTTGCCTGCGTCACGTCGGATCATCAATTGAATCTGACGCCGCTTGGTCATTTCCACTCCGTCGACCTCGAGGATAATGTCGCCTTGCTTGAGGCCAGATGCCTCAGCGACCGAACCTTCCGTGACTCCGCCAATGGTGACAACATCATCTTCATCATCCAGGAGGACGCCCAACTTAAATGGCTTGGGAGTGCCGAACGTTGGCATCGCGTCAAGTTCTGCGAGCCCATCGACAATTTTCTCTGAATAGTCGATGACCTTTAAAGCACCCTCGCAGTTCAACGCTGAAAAGTCATCTTCCGGCGTATGGTAAACCGCGTTCTGTCCAGTGTGGATAAACACGTTAGGCACATCTCGCTGGTTGAAGGGGAGATGATCGCTTCCCGCAAATGCTCGTGCAGGCTTATTAAGGTCAAACCCAAACGACTCGTTGGCCGATTCAAAAACAGGGTCAAGCTGAAGCGAGGAATTCCAATTGTAAAGCGTTAGCTTGTTCTCGCGAAGCCAGCCGATCATATCAAAGTTGATCATGGCCGCTGTTTTTTCCAATGGGAAAATTGGATTCTCACAATAGTGAATCGCACCTAACAATCCCATTTCTTCGGCGGTGAAGCAGATGAAAACCAATCTTCGACCCGGTTTTTTGTCACGCTTGTTAAAACGCCGCGCCAGTTCAATCACAGCCGCCGTGCCGGTCGCGTTATCGTCGGCACCATTATGAATCTCTTTGCGTCCTGGGGCACGCGAACCGTAGGCTCCCAATCCCAAGTGATCGTAATGGGCGCCAATCACGATCGACTCATCGGCGTGAGGCCCTTCGCCTTCGATGACGCCAATGATGTTATACGTCGTGGTCTTCTTGACTTCAAACGTTGACTTGAAAGAGGCTGTCCACCCCTCAAGTGACTGAGAGAGCGGTTCTAGATTGCCGTCGATCAATGTCTCTACATCTTTCAGGTTGGTTAACTTCTTGCCAGTCGGTGAAACTAGCGGAGTTGCCTCCAAAACCCGATTGATTACACTTCGTTTGACCTGAGCGATTGGCAAACTATTCGTTCGGAAGCGATCCGCTTGGACAAGCTCATCAGCTTCTCCGTCGTCCGCTGTGACCATGTCGTTGACCAAAATAATACCAGCCGCTTTCGCTCGACGGGCCGCCGAAACTTTCTGTCGAGCGGATGCATGCCGTGAGTTTTCATCGCCGTCAAATACGCTGTTGGTGTCTTGTGATTGAGGCTCCATCCGAAGCACAACCACAATCTTGCCTTCCACGTCAACGCCGGCGAAATCATTGTAGTTGTGTTCCTCAGCATTAATTCCATATCCCGCAAATACAATATCGGAATTTAAGTCGAAATCGGCGCGACAAATGAGCTGCTGAAATTCTTTGCCAAGCTCTAGCTTGAACTCTGTTTTGTTCGGCCCAGTCAAAACCAAATGCGTCTTGTCAGCCGAAACAATCCGCGTGTTGCCGACCGACATTTCTTGAAAATACGTTCCATCATCAAGTGGCTTGAGGCCAGCTTTCTTGTATTCCTTGACGATATAATCTTCGCACAGCTTGATGCCAGGTGTCCCTGGTTGCCGCCCGCCCATCTCGTCAGAGGCCATGTACTCAATGTCAAAGCTGACTCGCTTGAGCGCCTCTTGATCAATCGATGATTCAGAATTTTCCTGAACGGCGACCGCTATTTTCGGAGCCTCTAGGGTCGCAGTTTTCTGGGGACTGGCAGATGACGTGCCCGATAGTAAAACCGTCATCAAAGCTAGGCTCATCGAACCCATTGATGCCCATTGAAATTTATGTGAGTGCCTCACTCAGAATCTCCCGATCTATTAGGAATAGAAATTGGTCACGTGTATTGAAACAAGGTCACAACTAAGTGCCTTCTCGAACGTGCTTGAGCCCCCAATTTACCAACTAATGCGACGGTCGTCTGCAATCGAGCTGTTAGGCCACTTACGAAAATACACTTTTTTTGAAAATCCAAATTGAAGCGACTTCTTAAGATCGCAAATTTCTCCCTGATTACCAAGGCGGTTCGCAACAGCCTGATTTGTTTCAAGATTCCCCCAATTAAAATAAATGGTTCTTCGCGGAATTTAATGGCGATTGGCGACAACCGCCGGGAACACGCGATCCTTGCTGTTGAAATCACTTGAACAATGGGTAAGCGAGGACGCATTACGATCGAAGGCGCGGCATCCACGAGGACTCTACCTCGCTGTCGCATTCGAGTTACCATCGCTATCGCTCAACTGCCCTGTCGGAACTTGCGGGGAGAGAGTCGCTAAGAATTCTCTTGTCTTGCGGAAAGCTGAACTGGCACCAAACACAACCCGCTAGTTGACTTGACGCTCATTCCACTGATTTCCGCTGATTGATTTTTCATCGTCTCGATTCTGGCCCTTGAAACGAACTCTTGTTCAGCGACAGAGCAAACGGAGTGAAGGATTTTTGAAGCATGCTCAACTGCCATTGGTCAGCCGTAAAAGCCTAAACCAAGAACGTTTCATGCATTTAGAGCGGAGCAAAACTCCATTAATTCGAGCCGCCACAAAAAAATTCGATGAAGAATTTGCTCCATTATTTGGACTTGAGTAACGGTAAGCGAAATTGATCAAGTAAAAACGCTAGACTTTGGATTTAGCCACCGGCGAAACGGACAAGCCACATTTTGGATTGTGATTGGGGCTTAAATCCTCACTTGCAGCACTTTCTTAGGCCGATAAAATCCTTGCTAGAGATGGTTTTGCGGAACAAAGGCAACCTATATTCAGGACGTGAAGAAATGGTCTTCAGCGTTCCCGAAATTTTTGCGTCTTTGCAAATCTGCAATCGAGGCAACCTGCAAACATGCCGTTGCGACACTCATTGCAAATCTCGCTGTTACAAACAAGTGCGTCAATTATTTAAGTGGCCCAGGCAGAATGCCTGCTTCGGAGCTAATCACGTGATGAATTCTCAAACACAAATGACATACAATCGACTCGAACTACTCAAGCTCATGTACCTCAGTCGTGAGGGCGATCGTCGCGAGGGCGTTTTGCATCGCCAAAGCAAAGGTTGGTTCCAAGTCGCAGGAATGGGGCATGAGCCCTTAGCGGTTGTCTCGATGCTTTTGGAAGAAGGAGACTATCTCTTTCCGTATTACCGCGATCGAGCCATGGTCTTGGCCAAAGGCGTTTCGAATTCCGAGTTGGCGAGCGCCTATTTCGCTAAGCTAGGCTCTTCGAGCGGTGGACGACAGATGCCAGGGCACTACTCAGACCGCAGTAAAAACATCTGGAGCGTGCCGACTCCCACCGGAGCCAATGCCCTGCCTGGCTGCGGCGTGGCTTGGGCCATGCAGTTGGATGGAAATCCCAACGTAGTCGTCGCGACCCTCGGTGACGCTGCGTCTCGACAAGGTGAGTTCTACGAAGCGATCGCATTTGCAGTGGAGCGGCAACTCCCGATTGTGTTCATCGTCGAAGACAATAACTACGGGATCAGCACCAACACTGAGAAATTCAATCCTTTCAAGCTTGAGATCTTCAACGAGACCCATTTGGTTCACGTGGACGCCCGGCATCCGGATCGTGTGCATGACGTCGCCGCGCCCGCGCTGGAGAAGGCTCGTAGCGGAGGTGGACCGACGGTCATCGTGGCGGAATTGGATCGCTTGTGCTCGCACACCAGCTCTGACGACCATCGCGTTTACAGGCCGCAGCACGAAATTGACGAAATGGCTGATCGCGATCCGATCTTGGTGTTGTCCAACGAACTGATCGCAGCCGGTGAAATGACCTCCGAGGATTGGGAACAAACCAAAGCAGAGATCAATCGGCAGGTCGACAAAGAATACATCGCAGCGGAATCAGAACCGGACCCAACCCCCGGCGATTTGATGAAGCAATTGATGGCTGAACCGCCCGTCGCCGAACCGCCTCCGATTGAAGGTGGCAAGAAATGGCGAATGGTCGATGCGTTAAACAGTGTCTTCAAGCATGGCCTCAACACCGACGAACGGTTTATGTTTTTCGGAGAAGACATCGAAGCACCCAAAGGTGGCGTGTTTGGATTGACGGCTGATCTTTCCCATGAACATCCGACCCGCGTGTTCAACTCGCCACTTGCCGAAGCCACCATCGCTGGCGTCGGGATTGGAATGGCTTGCTACGGCAAACGCCCCGTGTTTGAAATCCAATTCATTGACTTCGTCGGTCCCGCGATGAATCAAATCACCCAAAACGTGGCGACACTACGCTGGAGAACTAACGGAGACTGGACGTGTCCGATGGTCATGTACGCTCCTTATGGTGCGTATCTTCCCGGTGGATCGCTGTGGCATTCACAGGCCAACGAGTCGGTATTTGCACATTTCCCTGGGATTCGCGTCGTCGTGCCAAGCACGCCCGAAGACGCGACGGCTTTGATGTGGACCTCCATGCATTCCGAAGACCCGACGCTATTCTTGATCCCCAAACACCTCTTCCGACAGCAAATGGACGTCACGGCCGACGTTCCGGCGGTTGGGTTTGGAGAAGCACGCATTCGCCGAGAAGGCGACGATGTGACGCTCGTAACGTGGGGCAATTGCATCGAGCAAGCCCTAGCCGCGGCCGACGCATTGGCCAATGAAGCGTCGATTGAAATCATTGACCTTCGTTCAATTCAACCGTGGGACAAAGAGACCATTCTTGAATCGCTAGAAAAAACGGGCCGACTGGTGATTGTCCAAGAAGACGGACGATCCTGCAGTGTCGGGCAAATGATCATCAGCGAGATCATGCAGGACCCTGAAAGTTTCTGCTTCTTTGTGAGTGCACCACAATTGGTCGCCAAACCAGACGTTCATATTGGCTATAACCCGATTTACGAATACGCGGCGCTACCTGATACTGAACAAGTCATCAACGCCATCCGAATTACCATGGAGGACTGACCGGCCATGCCCGTCATTTCAGTACGCATCCCACAATTGGGCGAAGGCTTGCAAGAAGCTTTATTGGTCGAGTTTTTGAAACAACCTGGCGACACGATCACCCGTGACGAACCGATCTATGTGATGGAAACCGATAAGGCCACGACAGACGTCGAATCGCCTTATGATGGGACCCTGATCGAATGGACCGTTGAGTCAGGCTCGGTGCTCGAAATTGGTGCCGAGATCGGCAAAATGGAAGTCGCCGAAGGAGTCAAAGAAATGCCCGTCGGTCATGGACCTACGGACACGGCTGCCTCGTCACCAGATCCAGCGGTAAGCTCAGGCCCAGCCGGTGCTCCGGCTGCCAAAGCCGCGCCCGTCCGTTCGTCCAAAGTGATGATCCCGCCAAAAACACGGAAATACCTCAAGGAACTAAATCTCCTTGACGCCGTCGATCAAATCCCAGCCACCGGCTCGAAACTAATGCCCGCTGACGTCGATGCGTTTGTTGCCGCGGGTGGAGTCAGCGGCGATGTGTCCGACGAACATTACACCGTCGAGCCGCTTCCGAAATCCCAAGTCGTCTTGAATTATCGGTTGGGCAGGGGAGCCAAAGCCTGCATTCCGGTGACCGTCATGACTGACATCGACTGGACCAACGTCGGGGCTGCCCGGGCACAAGTTCGTGACAGCGGCGGACCAACAGGTTTTGCCATGGCTTGCTGGACGGTGGTTCAAGCACTCAAGGATCATTCGAAATTCCGCAGCGCGATGAATGCCGACGGCAATTCGCTCAAGGTCTTTCATCACGTCAATCTTGGAATCGCAGTTGCACTTCCTGGTGACGAAATGGTCACAGCGGTGGTTCGGGAAGCCGACAAGATGACCGCGGACGAGTTTTATGTGGCCTACACGACGCAAGTCACGTCTGCCCGTGATACCGGCGATCAGGCTGACGAATCGACGACCGTCACGATATCCAATATCGGCAAAGCTGGAATGAGGATCGGGATCCCAGCAATCGTCGCACCAGCCGTGGCTACCCTGGCAATCGGCGAAGCGTTCGCACATCCTGTTCCTGATGGTGATTCTTTTAAGTTCAAGACCATGGTCACGGCGACCTTGAGTTTTGATCACCGAATCGCCAACGGTGTCGGTGCCGCGAATTTCATGAACGATGTGAAATTTAAAATTCAAACGTTCGAGATTTAGAATCACTGGCTTTGATAGAATACGAAAAGGCCACGGTCATAACTGACAGTGGCCTTTTTCATCCGAGATTAATATCGACTAGCGTAATCGCAGTAACGCATAACGCTTCTTGCCGCTTCGCAACACGATCACCGACTCACTCGCCAAGTTGTCCTTGGTCAACCGATACTTGAGATCCGTCTGTTTGACGTTGTTAATGTAAATACTGCCTTGTGTAATTGCTTGCCGGGCTTTGCCATTACTAGCTGCCAGTCCGGCCATCGACAACGCATCAATCAAGCCAAATCCATCTCCGTCCAACTCGGACATAGCGATTTCACAATTGGGCACGTCTGAGAAAACTTCGTCTAGATCCGCATCGGAAAGCCCTGTGATTTCTCCGCCTGAAAGAACGACGAAGAACATCTCGGTGGCTTGCCGAGCCGTCTCCAAGCCTGCTTCGCCATGAATCATCCGCGTGATTTCTTCGGCCAGTTTCTTTTGGCACGCACGCTCTTGGGGAGCGCTGGCACGCGATTCTTCCAGTGCCATGATCTCTTCCTGGGACAGCTCCGTCAGGAATCGCAAACACCTACTCGTATCTTCGTCAGCAACATTGAGCCAGTACTGGTAGAACTGGTACGGGCTAGTTCGCTCCGCCGACAGCCACACCGCCCCCGACTCGGTCTTTCCCATTTTTGTGCCGTCAGCCTTCGTCAGCAACGGACACGTCATCCCGTATAATTGGGCTCCAAGCATCCGACGGCCCAGATCGATTCCAGCGGTGACATTCCCCCACTGATCACTGCCACCAATCTGCAATTCACATCCGTGTTCGCGATTGAGATGGACGAAATCGTAGGCTTGCAGAAGCATGTAGCTGAACTCGGTGTAGCTCAACCCGGCTTCACTCGTTAGTCGACTTTTCACTGAGTCCTTGCCCAGCATTACGTTGACAGGAAAGTTCTTTCCTACGTCGCGTAGAAACTCGGTGTAACTAAACTTACTCATCCAGTCGTTATTATCTACCAAAATTGCGGAGTTTTCGCCGCAATCAAAATCAAGAACATGCCGCATCTGAAATTCAATCCCAGCCAGGTTCTTGTCCAATTGCGCTTGGGTCTGCAGATTTCGCTCAGCACTTTTTCCACTCGGATCACCGATCATCCCAGTCGCTCCGCCGGCGATCGCGATGGGTCGATGGCCGGCTTTTTGGAATCGCCGAAGCATCATGAGTGGCAACAAACTACCGACGTGTAAACTATCTGCCGTTGGGTCAAACCCCGCGTAGAGCGTTCGCGACCCGCTATTGAGCCAAGCCGGGATCTTGTCGTCGGCGGTGGTTTGGTGAATAAGCCCGCGCCACTTCAAGTCTTCAAATATATCGATCATCTCGGTTCGCTTAAGCAAAATAGGGTTCGGAGGGCAACATTACCGGCGTTTTGCAACCGGAACGTCGCTGGGATGGCGTTGCTGTCTCAAGTGCAAGAAAGCAACGACGGCCGCAGGTTCGCAATTTCGTCAGAATTCTAATCCAATTGACGTTGGGCCGGAACTACCGAGACACGTAGTGATGCCTGTGAGCCGTAAGTCACCGTGTAAGTCCAATGGCCTGGCCGCTTACGCGTCACGGCTCAACCACTCGGCTCAACCACTCGGCTCATAAAACAGCTTTCGCCCCACCACGATCAACACCACGACAATCCCAGCGATGACCAAAGCCGGGATCGCAATCGAGACCCGTTCCAGCAGCAATAGCGGCAACGCGATCGTGATCATCCCCCCACCAATAAAGGGAGCGGAAAGTGGAGCCGCCAACGCATAGTCTTCTGCTGCCCCTGAATCCAGTTCCGGATCGACCATTCGCAACAACACGAACCCAGTCGCAGTAGTTCCTGTCGACATCCCGTAATTAATCAGCCCCAACTGGAACCAATGTTCTTTGGGAAGAATCCAGCGGGCGACAAGCAGCAAACAAACCGCTGTCCAAATGGCTCCACAAACAAATAGGATCGAAAACGGAACTGCCATCGCAACCACGGCTTGCAAATTCAACGAAGCGATCGCCGCCACGACAAGTACATCCATTGCCATCGAAGTCAACCGATTGATCGTCTGGGTGTCGACGCGTTCCGCTTGGCCGAAAATAGCCAACGTCTTACTTACGAACAAGCCGCCAAACAGCGTGTAGATAAACAAAGGAAAATCGACGACGTTAGAAACTGTCAACCGCTTTGACAATTGAGCACGCGCCGCGTCAACGCTTTCCGGCTCAAACCAACCGTCCACGACTCCCGCGATTCCCATCACGGCGAACTGCATCGCTAGTCCCAATCCAAACGCGATCGTCAGCAAGATGACCTGGAATAAGAGCGGATCCACCGTGTCTCGATCTATCCGGCTGAATCCTATCGCTGCTCGGAGCGAGCGGTCGCCTTCACCAGTATCCCTTTCAAGGCTGCGTTTCGACACCCACCCTCGACGCACGCCAACATTAATCCAGAGAATGCCCGATACGATTCCATAGACCAATCCAAATGTCGCCATCAACATCCCGAGGTCTTTCCCACCGATGAGATTGACCGTCGGATGAGCGAACACCTCGCCCATCGCAGCAGCGGTTCCATGCCCACCTGCAAAGCCAGTTTCAATCAGCATGCCCATCGAGTTGGGAACGTCGTAAAACGACTGCACGATCAGCCAAGTCGCCAGCAATCCGATTGCAGTCTCGCCGAGAACGATGATCCAAACCATCAATCCCTGCTGCCCGACCCGCCGAGCGCTTTCCCGAGCCGATGAAGTCTTCCGCTCTAATAACATGCCCGCAAAAATGACCGCAATCAGCCAACCAGGCCAACGACTGAGAGTCGTGGACGTGGCGCTGCACCAGTCGCTGAAACCGCCAGTCCAGCCTGGGCTGTTTTCAAGTTCAAGCATCCCCTCAGCCGGCCCGAAACCAACCGCAAGTTGAAACACAAGCAACCCAACGCCGCCAGCCACCACCGAAGCGGGGATGTACAATCGTTTGAATAGGCCAAACGATTGGCGCATGACGACGCCGATCATCAACAACACGGCGACAAATAGAAACGCTGGCGTCATACGGCTCTCACTTTCTGGCAAGGCACCATTATGGCAAGATCGTCGTGTCCGTCGACCACCAGCAGCGTTTCAACGGAAGATCGCATCGCCTTATCGTGAGATTACGGCTGATGTGGGTTTGGTGGTTTCGAGGAGTGCAAAAACCGGCTAGATTTATCTGTTCGCCGAAACGCATTTTGGCAATCCATTCACACCTAACTTACCAGTTTTCCCATGCCACTCGTTGTCCAAAAGTTCGGCGGCACCAGTGTCGCCGATAGCGAAAAAATTCTAGCCGCGGCTCGAAAAGCCGTTCGCGCCCATCAGCAAGGCAAACAAGTCGTGATGGTCGTGAGCGCGATGGGTAAAAACACGGACGCGCTGATTGGATTGGCCAACGAGATCAATGAGCGCCCGCCCGCTCGAGAAATGGACATGCTGCTGTCAACCGGCGAGCAAGTCAGTGTCGCGTTGATGGCGATGGCGATCGACTCGTTGGGCTACAAAGCCATCAGTCTGACCGGCTCTCAGATTGGAATCAAAACGGACAGCTCACACACCAAGGCCAGGATCCATTCGATTTCGACCGACCGAATTCAAGCCCTGCTCAATGAAGGCAACATTGTCATCGCGGCCGGATTTCAAGGCATTGACGAAAACTTGAACATCACCACGCTGGGGCGCGGCGGCAGCGACACAACCGCCGTTGCATTGGCGGCGGTCCTCGGTGCCGACCAATGCGAAATCTACACGGATGTGGACGGCGTCTACACCACGGACCCTCGAATCCTGCCAGAGGCCCGTATCGTTCGGCAAGTCTGCTACGACGAAATGCTTGAGCTCGCCAGCCTCGGAGCCGGCGTCTTGCACAGTCGCTCCGTCGAATTCGGAAAAAAGTTCAATGTCCCAATTCATGTGCGAAGCAGTCTCAGTGACGCTCCGGGATCAATCATTGTCGATGATTCAGAGACTAAGAATCTGGCTGTCAGTGGAGCAGCGCTCACGAAAGACGAAGCGTTGATTTCGATTTTTGACGTTCCGGATGTACCTGGCAGTATCCACAAGATTTTCGCACCGATCGCAAAAAAGAAAATCACCGTCGATATGATCGTGCAAAACGTGGCCGACAACGGCAACACGACGGTCAGTTTCACGGTCCCACGTAGTGAAGCCAGGGATGCGCTCGACGCCGTCAGGCCATCACTCGCCGAGCTGGGCGGACGCATTGGGCAAATCGACGACAACGTTTCCAAGGTCTCGGTCGTGGGCCTGGGGATGGCCGAACAGACCGGCGTCGCAAACCGGATGTTTCGAACGCTCGCCAAAGCAAATCTGAATATGGAGATCATTACGACTAGCGAAATCAAGATCTCGGCGCTCGTGAAACGAGAATCGGCACTTCAGGCGCTACGGACCGTCCACAAAGAGTTTGGACTCGACCAACTCGAATCGAAACAATGCGATCCTGAATCCGCAGTCAGAAATCCCAACGGAATCAGCGCCAGCGAAGTCATCAATCGACTCAAGCAAGACATGGGAATGGAATCGTTGATGATCGACGAAATTTCAATCGATGACACCCAGTCCAGAATCACGGTTTCTAAGATTCCTAACGAACCTGGCGTCGCCGCTCAACTGTTCGAACGGATTGCCGACGCGGGCGTGTTCGTCGACATGATCGTCCAAAGCTACGCCAGTGAAAAAATCGCCGACATCATGTTCACGATGCCACGCGAGCAATTCGACGACGCCCTCAAAGTGGCCAACGAAGTCTGTGCCGAGTTTGGTTGCCAAAAAGTTGACTTCAAGCAGATGATTTCCAAGCTTTCGGTTTCGGGCGTTGGCTTGCGGAGCCACACCGGGGTCGCGATTGGAATGTTTGGCGCCCTGGCGGAAGCGAACATCAATATCGAAGCCATCAACACGAGTGAAGTCCGCGTCAACGTCGTCGTCGATAGTAAATCCGGTCAAGCTGCAATCGAATGCCTTAGGACGGCGTTCTCGGATTCGCTGAAATGAACATCACTGACCATTCGCACGATTCGGTTCACTAGAGAGATCCCTTTACGGAAATCCGAGCTGATGAAGGCCGAGTCACAGAGAACGTGGATCAATCAACTCAGTTCGTCCGTGCCCCTGGGTTGATTTTTTGTTTCTGTTTTAGGCGTTGGTTCACAATTTCCTTCAGCCCAACTAAATGACAACGCCCTGCCTCGACCTGTGTAAGCAGATCATCCGCGACCCAATCAACCAGCGACACCATCAAAGTAAGCACGTGACGTGGGGTGGGTCGGATTGTCAAAAACCGCTGCTGTGGGCCCCTTCTCGATAATTTCTCCAGCTCCATCGATCGCCCAAAATACGGCAATCTCATCGGAGATTCTTCTGGCCTGAGCCAGATTGTGAGTCACTATCAGAATCGTATACTGCCCACTCAGGCTCGTGATCAACGATTCCACTTTCGCCGAAGCGATGGGATCGAGCGCACTGCAAGGCTCATCCATCAGCAGCACACTGGGCTTGAGCGCTAATGCCCGTGCGATGCAAAGTCGCTGCTGCTGGCCACCCGACAGCTGCAAGGCAGGATCATCTAGCCGATCTTTTACTTCGTCCCACAATCCAACATCACTGAGAACCCCTTGAGTGATTGCGTCCAATTTCAATCGATCACGATTTCCATGCTCGCGCAACGCCAATTGAATGTTGTTTCGGATCGACATTGGAAACGGATTGGGCTTTTGAAATATCATACCGACGCAACGACGAAGCTGTGCAGGAGACCGGCGACTGTCTTGAATATCGCAACAGTCGACAATGACGTTTCCAGTGACGCGAGCATTCGGGACTAAATCCGTCATTCGGTTCAACGCCGATAGAAACGTCGACTTGCCGCAACCTGAAGGTCCGACAATTGCCGAGATTTTTCCAGTTGGAACATCAATCGATACGTTGCGCACGGCAAGCTTGTCGTCGTAATAGATACAGAGGGATTCGGTTCGAATCATCCAAGTTGCCTCGCATTGGAGTGGGGCGTGCTGTTGCCAGTCAATCGCATCAGCGCCATGGCCGCGATATTTATGATCAACAAAACCATGACTAACATAGCTGCTGTCGCGTTGGCTCGACTGTCGCCGCCCGGAACATTCATGGCCATTTCGAAGACGTGAATACTCATGGAACGCCCTGAATCCAACAATGATTCTGGATATCGAGTCACGTAGCCGGAGGTGAAAATAAGGGCCGCCGTTTCGGCGACGGCTCGACCAATCCCGAGTACCAAGCCGGCAGCCAAAGCGGGCATCGCGGCGGGGAGCGTGATTCGAAACAAAGTTGTCTTGCTTGAAAGACCTAGCGAAGCAGCTGCGTAGTGGTATTCACGCGGGACTGACCTGATCCCCTGCTCGGTCGTCCGAATCAAGATCGGCAAGATCATGCAAGCCAGCGTCAAACCGCCCGCCAGAATGGAATACCCCATTCCCAACGCCACACAGAAAAAGGCATTCCCAAACAATCCGAACACGATTGATGGAACGGCAGCCAAGACGTCGAGGCTACGCCTGATGAACCACGCCAACCGAAACTTTTTCCGACGTTGCTCAGCCAAAGCCACCGCAGATGCTAAAGCCAGTGGGACCGCGAACACTAACGCAACGCCCAAAATGAGAATCGTCGAAACTAGAATCGGCGCGATTCCTCCACCACGACCAGCGTCCGATGGAGGTTGCGTGAGGAAGGTCCAAGTCAGCTCGCTGGCTCCTCGCCACAGGATATCGACCAAGATCCATCCGAACACTGCGGCACCGACCGTAGCCGCGCCCCAAATCACCATCGTGAAAACTCGATCCTTGAATGCAGCGGTGGCTTGGCGACTATTCATCATCACCCCTGGCAAGCGAAGACAATCCAACAAAGCATAAAACCAGCGAAATCAAAATCAAGCCACTCACGAACAGGACCGATCGGTGTCCGGCAGTGGCGTACCCCATCTCAAGTGCTATGTTGGCCGTGAGCGTTCGCGCCGGCGCCAGAATAGAATCCGGCAATTCAACCACGTTGCCCGCCAGCATCAAGACCGCCATCGTTTCACCCACCGCTCGCGCCACGGCGAGCAGGAGCCCAACGTCAATCCCGCGGCGAGCGGCGGGAATTGCGATTCGCCAAACGATGCTGAATTTGCTTAGCCCTAACGCGGTTCCGCCGGCAAGCCATTCGCTCGGAACGCCCCGGAACGCCGCCTGTGCAGTCAACGCGACAGTCGGCAAAATCATCAAGGCCAAGACCAGCGTTGCCGTCAATAGGCTTTGGCCGCTGCCGCCGAGTCGAGCCATGATGGGAGCCAGAACGACCAGCCCCCAAAGTCCAAACACCACGGACGGAATGCCAGCCAGCAATTCGATCAACCGCCGATACCAGATCGAAAGAGACATCGGAGCGTAGAACTGACAAAATACAGCGGATGCGATCCCCCAAGGTCCCGCCAATAGAATCGCCCCTCCGGTGATCAAGATCGACGCGACGATCATCGGAGTCAAGTTGAATTGATTAGACAGCGGATGCCAGCTTGAGTCGGTCACAAACCTGATGAAACCAATCTCGCGCAAAGCCGGCAAGGACTCGACTATCAAGAATGCGACAATCAGAAACACGACCGCGGCCGAGACAAACGCGGAACATCGTGTCACGACCGTCAGCAGCAGGTCACTTTTTGATCGGAACAAAGTACTGGGCGACCACTTGGTCATGGACCTCCTCCGATTGGCAAAACTCCAAAAACGATTTAACTAAGGGGTTAGCCAAATCAAGCATGACTAGGTTCAATGGGCGACTGATTGGAAACTCGCCTGCTGCTACACTTTCGGAAGTCGCTTCAACGCCCCCCACCGCGAGCAATCGAACCGGCGTTCCAGACTCAATTTCGGCTTCTGCGGTTCCAATCGAAACATAGCCAATGGCTCCTTTCACTCCAGCAACTGTTTTGATGCCGTGTTGGTTGTCGCCTACGATCACATCCGCCTGAACGCCTGGGTTTTGCAAATTGAAATACTCAAGGAAAACCTCCAGTGTCGCACGGCCTTCGGCCTTATGAACCACCGTGATTTGCTGGTCCGCGCCTCCAACCTGACGCCAGTTGTCAATTTTGCCAGTATAGATTTCAACAACCTGCTGGTCCGACAACGCTGGAACGCCATTTGAATCATGAATGAGCAGAGAAACCCCATCGGCGGCGATCTTGTATGACTGCAAGTCCGCTTCACTCGGCTTCAAATCCCGACTTGCCATCCCAATATCAGCGATTCCGTTGCGAGCGTCAGCAATACCTTTGCCTGAACCGCCAGATTGAACATCAATCCGAACCTTGGGGTACTTCTGTTCGAATCGCATTGCCATTTCTGCAACCAAGGGCGCTACCGTACTGGATCCGGTGATGGTTAGTCGGCCGGAAACATCGTCAGCCAATGGTTGATTCGCAAGATCGCAACCACCCAACACCAACACCCCAACTACCAACAACCAACGAATAATGCCTTGCCTCAAGTTAGATTGCTTCATCGAAGACTCGACCTTTTTTAACAACAACCAAGTGCCAATCCGTTCACTCACTCGAACGAGATTTTGCAACAACCAAGATTGATAGCTCGTCCTCGACGCTTACTCTGCACTTGATTCGCCAGCGAGTACAAGACTTGCTTGCCCTTGCGTTCGGACTCGACGAGGCCCGCCTCACGCAAAACTCTGAGATGATGGGAAAGCAATGTTTGTTCGACATTCAAGGAAGCATTCATCTCGCCAACATGCAACGGACCGTCCATCAGCAATTCGACGACGGCCAACCGCGTTTCATCGGCTAAGACTTTTAGCACGCTTGCGCAATCTTCTGACGTGACTGGAATCGATTCGGACTTCATGCAAGGCTCACTTGAATACACGTTCACATGAACTGATATTCAATCATTGCCAGCCCAATGTCAACTTACAAACGGCATCGAACTAAACAATTTCCGTCCAAGTGTAAAGCTTCGAACACTGCCCCTCCGAAATACCCGGTGGACTGGTGGTCGGCTGGCGAAAAAGTTTGCTGTAATAGTTTTCGGCGAACCGGAAA
The DNA here is from genome assembly GCA_047639375.1 of Mariniblastus sp. Classification (GTDB taxonomy): domain Bacteria; phylum Planctomycetota; class Planctomycetia; order Pirellulales; family Pirellulaceae; genus Mariniblastus. Next base: position 15,566 of record JBLINZ010000034.1, read on the forward strand.
ATCTGAACTTCATCGCCCCTCAAAAAGCGGTAAGCCCCCAGCTTGCCAACGACTATTCAGTCCGCGAAATTTCCAACACGATCGGCATGTGATCCGAGCCAGCGGGATTACCAACCACACGGCTATGAACATAAATATCGTCGGATACAAAAGCGTGGTCGATTGGGATTTGCAACCACCAGACATCGGCTCGCCAAGTGGATTGTTGGCCGAATCCCTCACGGCTGTCTCGATAACCTGTGACCTGCGTGAAGTCTTGTAAAAATGGCGACCAAGGCGTGCAGTTAAAATCCCCCATCACTACTGTGGGGATGTCTTGCTGAACCAAGTGGTCAGCCACTTCAATAAGCTGCTGATTGCGTACGTCCATACGAAGCCGGCTGGTGGGCGAAACGACATGCACAGCGGCGAGGCGAATCGATCGCCCGCCCACTTCGACCTCCGTGATGATCATTGGGCAATCCGTTTGTCCTTCCGTCAATTGATGGACCTTCGTATTGCTTAATGGACGCTTGCTAAAAACCGCGATTCCAAACCCGTGCCAGCGTGGATGTCTCGCATGATACGGGTAGCGCTCTTTGAGCTCGTCCAGCCTTTGATGCTGAGTCCCCGAGTATTCAAGGATGCTAACGAAATCCGGATCGGATCGTGCAATTTCCTCAAGCACGAGTTTCGATTGTCGATTGCCAGCTAAGACATTGAACGACATGACTTTGATGATTTCTGACCCCGGCGGTGGTTGGTTGGCCGGCAAAGGCAAATAGACCCAAAGCCCACCCATCACACTGATCGTTAACGCCACGGCGGTCAGGCCGCCGAGGATCTTTCGCTTAAAAACGATCAGGATGAATAACGCCGCGACTAGCATCAGCGTGATCTGAAAACGAAAATGACCGACGAGCTCGGCAAAAAAATAGAACCGCCCCAGCAACGCAAACAGGAACAACCCCAAGGGAATTGCGCTGGCCGCGACTAGGCATTGAATGACAATCCATTTGAGCAAATCGACATTGGAAAGTCGTTGAGGCTGCTGGTCACGTTTCGAGTGATTCAATGCTAACTACCAAACTTGATTGTTCTGAAACGGCCGCGGGCCTCTTATTCCGTCGACGCCCCAGCGATAGCTTGAGCCTGATACAAAAATGGATTCAACGTCGGGTCATTGTACATTTTGAATTGTCGATACGTTCGATGCTTCTTTCGTCCAGCAAAAATATCGGTCAACAGCTGCTGTAACGACGTTTTTAAGTCATTTTGCTGAAGCAAGCAAACGGCGATTTTATGGTTGACCGAATCCAGATGCGATTGCTCCACGTCGTCACGTTCCAGCTGCTCACGAAGGTGGTAAATCCGCAGTGCGAGAATGGATAGCCGATCGATTGTGCAGCCAGGCGTCTCCGTGTTCATCGAGGCGTTTTCGGTAACATTGACGGCGGAGCTTTTAACCAACGCCGTGATTTCGTCGTCGACTTTTTCAATCCAGTCATTTCGATTCTGGTTGTAGCCATCGATCGAGCGTTTGACGCGGGCGATTTCTGCATCACTGACATCGCGACTACGAGCGATGTCCTCTTCGTGCCACAGCAGATAGTTAAAACTGTGCTGCTGACAGATGGTTGATAACATTCCATCGTATGCGTTGTCGACAGGCATTTGATGCCATCTTGCGACAGTTTGCGTTTGGAGTTCAACGATTGCGTCTACATCGATCATGGTCTTGTCCAACTGTTTTTCGCTTTGAAAATCGCCCGATGCGAATTTGCCTCTCGTGAATTCCCAGATTCTACGGGTTTGTAGGAATCTGGCCCATGCCGATTCCAGCCCTTCCTGCGCAGGAATTTGCGACTTTTTTTTCGCGGAACACGATTCACATGCGAGGCGACATTGGTCTTGTGGTGCAGCTGGCGTATGATGGAAAGAAGTCACGGCGTTACGGATGGGCAATCCGTCGCTAGCAATCGAGAAAGTGAATTGAATCCATGGACTTTCCCTCTACCCGTCTTCAACATGCGAAAACCATCAGCGCAGCATGGGCTACCGCAATCGCCGTAGCAAGCTTGACCTTTGCTGCCCATCCCGCCTTGGGCTTGACGAACTTTCAAGACCCAGCCGTGACCAAGCCCAAATTCACCAGGCCTCTGATAGCAAGTTCAACAAACCGTTCAGAGACCAATACGACTCCCGCTGCTCCCTCAACCGTTGGAGCCAAGCCTCAAGTCGTTCAATTCGGTGCGGGGGGGGCGCAATCCGACGAAACTGCGAATCAAAGTTCACAGTTGGCGACTCTACAGGCAACGACGCAGCGACTACCCGGGCAGCTACCCGCGTCCCCAACATCAGCGGAAACCAACTTGCCACCGAAGGCCCCGACAGGCAATCAGGATGATCCCCAGCCGCCAGTCGCCGAGGCCAAATTCGATCAGGCTGCGGCGTTTGAGTATCTCGAGGCAATCTGCAAAATCGGTCCACGAGTCAGTGATTCACGCGGAATGCAAAAGCAGCAAAAATTCATCAAGGAGCACTTCTTGACCACCGGTGGCGAGTATCTCACCCAACCCTTCTTGGCCACGAGTCCCTACACTGGCAAGCAGGTCACGCTGGACAATCTGATGATTCGCTGGCACCCCGAGCGGACACGGCGGCTATTGATTTGCTGCCACCATGACACCAGACCATTCGCCGACAAGGACCCCAAGAATCCACGTGCGAAGTTTATCGGGGCCAACGATGGTGCCAGCGGCGTAGCGTTGCTATGCGAACTGGGAAAACACATTCAGGAAATGGATGGGACGTTTGGAATTGATTTTCTGTTTTTCGATGGCGAAGAATTTGTAATCGTGCGGCAACGCGATCCAATGTTCTTGGGTTCAACGTTTTTTGCTCGATCCTACCTCGACAAAAAGTTGATTCCTTGGAGCTACGAGCAAGCGATTCTGGTAGACATGGTCGCGGACAAGGACCTACAAATTTTCATGGAACAGAACAGTCTGAATTTCGCCAAGGAATTGACGCACGAAATCTTTGGAGTCGCCAACGATATCGGGGTGAAGGAGTTCATTCCCAAAGAAGGTAAATTGATTCGCGACGACCATTTACCACTGAACCAAATTGCCAGAATTCCGACCTGCGATTTGATCGATTTTGACTTCCCCAATCCGGCTGCCAAAAATGCATTTTGGCACACTCGCAATGACAACGTGAAAAACTGCTCAGCGGAATCGCTGGGAAAAGTCGGTTCGGTTGTACTCGCTTGGTTGCGTAAAAAGCAAAAAGGAAATTGAGCTTGCTCGAATCAGTTTATCTAATTGACTTTTTCGGTTCCGCTGGACCAGCGTTCGACCTGCCTGACTTCAGCTCCAGATCCGGGCTTGGATTTTTGGCTGGATGGTTGCTGCTGGGAGCGTTTGAATCGGCTCGCGTCTATGCGCTGGTGCTGGGCAGCGGGGGCATTGCGGCTGGGATCCTGTTGTTCAACAACCACAAACGCGACTTCCGCGAGCAAATCCAGAAAGAAAAGAACGCCCGTGTGGTCGGTTTTGAAACTCGTAAATTTCGCCGGCGAACGGTAGCCAACGCAATGATTACGTCCACCGGATTCATGCTGGCGTCGCTGTTCTGGGTGACCGATGCCAGAGTGTATAGCGTCTTCATTTTCCTGATCCTTGCGCTGCTGATCGGGATTCTAGGAATCGCCGTTTTCGATTTATTTTCAGTCTGGCTCCATCAGCTCGCTGCAACACCCGATCCCGTCTCTCAAAAGAAAATGATCGAGGATTTTCTTAAGCAACGTGAGGCGAAAAAGGCCGAGTCCGAAGCGAGTGTTGAGGCGGACCCAGAGCCTGAAGAATAGCACTCTAGTCAACGCCAGCTTTGTTTCAGTCGTGATTCCGTTGACCACAGGTCGTTGGTCTAAGTGTGAACTGGGCTGACGAAAATGTGTTTGAGCTGGCGATTTCCGGGGGTTGCAGTTGGGCTCCCGTTACGAATTAACGCTACTGATTGGCAGTTGCTCAACAGCGATTCACGGGAGAAGGCTGCGGATGAAGGCAGTCCATTTATTCCTTTATCTAGCCACAACGATTTACAATGGCACACAACGATTCACCACAAGTTGGCGTTCATAATCAACGACGGGTTGAGCCCTAGCCCTCGCAACCCGAACGGCGAACCCTGACAACCGCGCATCTGCTTCCCAAGTATCTTTTGAGTTGAATTCGAACGACTGGGAATTCTGCCCATTCTGATATTCCGTCAATCATCATTGCTGAACCTGTTTTTTGACAGAACAAATAGAATGGATAGAATTTGGATAGGAAATCATTGGCATTTGGGCAGGCTACGTCGCTCGTTGGCAGGTGATCGATTGCCTTGATGGCATTGGGTGTAATGCGGAAACTTAGCAAACCATGGAAAAACCAAAACTTTTGGATTGCCTCATCGCCGTCCCTGCTCTTGGCTTTCTAGCGATTTTGGCAATCCCCTGCATTTGGGCGTTTCTGTATTTCGGCGTCTACCTAGGATACGGCAACTTCAAGGTACGGGGGCACCAAGAGTTTGCGACCCATGGAGTGTCACAAATCGAACCCGCCAAACAAATGGACCAAATCTACGACGATTGCAGGCACTACATTACTTACTCCGGACACAACGATGTGCCACTTTTCAACAGCGTCGCCTATTTTGGCGCACGGTACGAATTGGTAATGCAGGTTCCGGTTAAAATCCGTTCCGAAGTGTTCGGCGAGACAATTGGAGAACCAAGTTTCTACTTGCATGAAATCAGCAGGATTAACACTTATGGCTCTGGGCAATTTGGTGCATCGTACTCGCGAGATTTTCGATTCACCGGCGATGAATGGAATCGCGTAGTCGCGGCCGATGGCGACTTTTCAGTCATTGGATTTGATGTACGATCAACTCCTGTTCCAGATTTTGAAAAATACACCAACGCATCCCGACCATCTAACTGATCGCCAACCAACAAACCGTTGCCAGCAAAGTCAGGAATAAATATAGTAAAAGGGCAGGCATATCAATTTGTGATCGTCAGCTATCTGGTGTCCAACGCCAACCGTCGACTCAGCGGTCTCGACCGTGAACCTTTCTTCTCTATTCGGAACACCTCCCCGTCCAATCGCCAAGCAAGGCAGCACGATGAACGAGCTCCAAAGATCGCTGTCGGATGAATCAAAAGCTAACTTGCGATTTGCCGCAAAGATCGCAACCACACTTTCCGTAGGATATATTTTGGGGGCAATCTATACGGGCTTCGTAGCGTACCGGGATATCCGGGCCCTGAATGCAACGTATGGGAATTGACGTGGATTCACTACCTTACCGTTATTCGCTCTCTGTTCCTGCCAGTTCTTCTCGTGCTTGCTTGGATCGCCAAGGGTGCCGCAAACTCGATGCGTGACATCGGAACCACGGGATCGACCCCTCAATTTATCGACTGGAACAAACATGCCTCAGCTACCACCTGGCTATGGATTGGATTGACTCTTTTCGCGGTAGTTTCCTTGTTGGAAGTGGCGGCTCGATACTCGATGTCTTATTTTGGTGGCTTCTGACATGCCAACGGCCTACAAGAATCATCCCGCCATGGATTGTCGCAATTGTGATGGCAACCTTCTGCATTCCAAAGCTGTCATAATTGCAACTGGAAACTGCCACGAGTGCGATCGGCGACGATATTGGATGGGTCTCCGAATGACAATTACAGCCACCTACTCCACCCTCGATCTGACGAGAATCACGATGTCAAAAATTACTACAACTTGGCTGCCCCTACTCGCGGGACTTTGCTGGACGCTGGGAAGCTGCGGGGCATTGCTCGCCGATTCTGGCGTGAGCATCTCGGAGGCGGGCCACGAAAGAGTTTCCAATAACATTCAGAAACGACCTGACATTCGCCCCAACATTATTCTCTGCATGGCAGACGACCAAGGCTGGGGCGATGTCGGGTTCAACGGACACCCATTTCTCAAAACCCCGCATCTGGATCGGCTCGCGGGCGAAGGGCTCAAGTTCAATCGCTGGTACGCGGCCGCGCCTGTTTGCAGCCCGACGCGCGGCAGCTGTTTGACGGGGCGGCACCCCTTTCGCTACGGAATCTACACTGCCAATAAAGGGCATCTGAAGTCGGAAGAGATTGGGCTTCAAGAAATCCTGAAGGCCCAAGGATACGCCACGGGGCATTTTGGGAAATGGCATTTGGGAACGCTGACGACACAGGTCGATGACGCGAACCGAGGCAAGCCCGGCAACGAAAAAGACTACTCGCCTCCATGGGAACACGGATTCGATGTTTGCTTTTCGACTGAATCGAAAGTCCCGACATTTGACCCGATGAAGAACCCTAACAAAGTCAGCCAAGCCTCAAAGAAAGGCGTGGAGGAGGGCGGCCCCTACGGCACCGCTTATTGGCGAGGCCCTGAGCAGCGTGTTCCTGATCAGGAACTAGAAGGCGACGATTCGATGCTAATCGCCAAACAAGCTACAAAATTCATGCAGGAGTCCGCCCACCAAGGCAAACCATTTTTCGCCGTAGTTTGGTTCCACGCACCCCACTTACCAGTGGTGGCAGACCAAGCACACCGCGACCTCTACCCCGACCATCCCCATGGATTGTACGGCCAGCATTACGCGGGCTGCATCTCAGCAATCGATGACGCGGTCGGACACTTGGATGCGGAACTCCAACGAATCGGAGTCAAAGACAACACGATGCTTTGGTATTGTGCAGACAACGGCCCCGAGAGTTCAGCCGAAAAAGGAGCGGGGTCTGCCGGCCCCTTCCGAGGACGCAAACGCAGCCTCTACGAGGGCGGAGTCAGGGTGCCAGCTTTTTTGGTTTGGCCCACGAAAATCGCAGCCGCAAGCGAAACCGATTTCCCTTGCGTGACGTCAGACTACCTACCGACGATCCTGGACTCGCTCAAGCTCAAGCTTCCTGATCGACCACTCGATGGCATCAGCTTGATGCCGCTGGTTCAGGGCAAATTGAAACAACGAAGAAAACCGATCGGATTTCAGTCAGCCGGCGTCGCGACTTGGAACGCAGGCCAATACAAACTGGTACGATCGTCGAAACGAACAGGCCAGAAAAAGAGTTCTGGATTACCCAAAATTGAGCTCTACGACTTGCTCCAGGACCCGGCCGAGTCTAACGATCTCGCGGCCGACAAACCGGAGCTCTCCAAAACCATGAATCAAGCTTTGTCCGCCTGGCAGGAGTCGTGCAAGAACTCAGACCAAGGACAAGACTACTAGGGAACCCGGGAAGCGGTCAGAGCAAGCGATGGCCAAATGGACGTCGATTCGATTGATACTTGGAAAGGCAGCCACCGTCACCTTGGAACCCGTGAACGCCTGCGAGAACTGATCGACACGCCCAACTCGGAAGGCTCAGTCCGTCCGCTTCCCAAAATGGGTCATGTTTATCTAATGGGTTATCGCGTCGTCCATGGCTGCATGGCCAACGACAGCCTGGGGGCTCGCCCGATTCTATACCGGGTGTTTAGCCGCCCGGGGCTTAAAGACACCTATAAAGTCCAAGAACAACCGCCGATTCGATTTGTAAAAGGCGAACGGAAAAAAGTACCCAAGTAACTCCGGCACGTGTGGTCGATACACTCGCTCGATCGCGTCATTTTTTTATTAGCATTGAGGAAGACTGTGAATCCAACGATCAAAGTGTTTGCTGACAATCCAGCCGTAGCCCTTGAGTTCGCCCGTGACTTTGTGGAACTCCTCAAATCACTTACCGCCACCCAACCTCAGGTTACCGTTTCGCTATCGGGGGGAAGCACGCCGAAGCTGTTGTTTGAGATTTTGGCTAACCAATTCGCGACGGATGTCCCGTGGAACCAAGTTCATTTTTTCTGGGGCGATGAACGTTGCGTGCCCCCAGAAGATGAGCAAAGCAATTTCGGCGAAGCCAATAAATCATTCCTTTCAAAAATCGAAATCCCATCCGAAAATATTCATCGCGTGATCGGCGAGTCGGCTCCATCCGATGAGCGGATTCGCTACGGGGAGCTGATTTCCAGCATTGTCACCAACGACGAAAACGGCGTGCCCAAGTTTGACATCATGTTGCTAGGAATGGGCGGCGACGGGCATACCGCTTCGATCTTCCCCCATCAAATTGAGCTATTGAATACTGATGACATCTGCGATGTCGCAACGCATCCTGAATCCGGGCAACAACGAATTACGATCACGGGCAAGGTCTTAAACGCCAGCTCGCGGGTGTTTTATTTGATCACCGGTGCTGGGAAATCGCAGGTTCTGGGAGAAATCCTTGCGAAAACGGCTGGCCATGCGTCGTACCCAGTGTCACATGTCATGCCGGAGGGCCGCACAACGTTCTATCTCGACGAAGCCGCGGCAAGCCACCTTAGTTAGCCAGCCTACTAAATTACACGGTCGATCGTGGATTCTTGATAAAATTGAGACCCGGCCGAGTTCAATGTCCTGCATCGCCAGCAAGGTCGTGTCTAGCGGTAGTGGAAACCATCAACTGAACTTGGGAGACGATCATGAGCTTCTTTTCCGGAAAAACAATTGCGATTGCTTTGGCATGCTGGGCCGTCAACGATACGGGCTTGGCCCAAGACACCAAGCCGCAGTCCGACCGCCCAT
>JBLINZ010000035.1:0-24209 GCA_047639375.1 Mariniblastus sp.
TGGGAAGCCAACCCCATCAGCCACTGTAAACGCAGCACGCTTTGATTCTCTGCTCGGAAGCAGCCGAGGATTATTAACGGTGCTCGGGAATCACTACCTGATTCCATGTTGACACAGACGGGAGCCACGACCAACTCGACCGGAGATTTTAACGAAGTCGGTGACGAGCAGATTTGACGGGTGCGTGTGACGCGTTGAATCATCTCGGACGCTTGGTCTTCGATGACCGTCATGAGGGCAGGGCCCTCGTCTTGAATGAGTGAGTGGAGAGCTCCGTAGTTGTTGTCCTGGTCAAGTTGACAAGCCCACAGTCCCAGGCACTCACTTTGAGTTGCAGTGAGATGACCGATTTCCGAAAGCAGGTCGTCAACAGACTCGCTTTTTTCTACAGCGTTTTCAAGGGATTGCACAATCCCCTGATCCGCAAAGTGGAAGGCGTCCGCCGGTGCTTTTCGCAGGTTCTTGCGAACGCGAATTGGCATGTACTCGGCGGTTTGGTCAGTTGGGATAGGGGACATTTGTTTGGTCGGTCGGAGGGCATTTTGACGTAGCGGATTTTATCAAGAGTGCCGCTTAAATGTTAAGCGTGCAAATTTCGCCGGCACGAATTTTCCTGGTGGAGTTGTCGATGATCAGTTTGACTTCGACAGTCCCGGATTGGGCATCGGTTTCAATTCCGATCCGGTAGACTTTCGCTGGAACTTTTGTTCCGTGTTCGAGTTCAATCTCAAATTCCTGTCCAACTTGCAAGCTCGATACTAGGGAGCTTTGGACTGGGAATTTGGCGATCAGCTGATCGATCTGAATGATCGTGACGATTTCCGGGTGGAGTGGAGACAGGTATTCGCCTTCGCGACGATGGACGGTCGCGACAACGCCAGCGAACGGTGAGGAGATCGTGCGTCGGTCCAGTTGAACTGCGGCCCGGCGTTGCTCAATTTCTCGGACTGTCAGTTCCTCTTTCGCCGCCAAGAGCTTGGCTTCCGCGATCGAGAGTTCCATCTCGGATCGAATGATCTCGCTTTGACTGGCATGCCCTTTGGCCTTGAGTTCCTGCAAGCGAACAGAAATGGCTTGTCGTTTCCGTAATGATCGTGTTGCGGCCTCGAGCTGACTGGTAGTGGTAGCGAGGTGCGAAGCGATCTCTAGTTGGAGTTCTTGAACTCGAACATCGAGTCGAGCGATCACTTGATCTGCTGTCACCGAATCGCCCTCCTCGACCTCCAGAGAGGCAATGGAGCCGGTTTCGTCACTCGAGAGCATGATGCTTCGAAACGGTTCAATGAACCCGTCGACTTGGGCTTCTGCATGTCCAACGAGGAACGTGCTTGCGACGCAAATTCCATAGATGACTATTGCTGTTGGGGATGAAAAGCTGGCTGATCGTATGATTTTAATTGTATTGTGACCATTGCGGTTTGGGAGAAGGGGCGGGGGAACGTATTATGTTGTCTGTGTTATCAGTTTGGTTTCCACTGTCCGCTTGATTTGTCTCATTTCGGCGTGAATTGGATTGCAGTAAGCTTCCAAAAGTTGATCAAACCTACGTTGCGAGGGACGGTTGAGCACTTTCTTGCTGAGCAAAACCAATATTGTGCACTTGGTGCCTCATTTTATCCGTAGAATTGATTCAACTGAACTATTGATTGACCAGTCGGTCAAGTCGTCGGGGCTGGCGCGAATTTGACGACGACGTTCGGGAGTCGATTCAGTCCAAGACGGTCGGGTGGCTTTGGAAAGTCTGCTCGATGCTGGGCTGACGGATATGCTTGCTGCAATAATTCTTGGCAAACAAGGGGAGTAGAACTTCATCGCCTTGGTTTTCAGATCGTCGTTTGTGATGAAGCAAGTTGCCATGACTTGCTGCCTCGAGTTCAATGGCGAGTTGGGTTGCCGCTCTAAAGGAGACACCGCCAGCGAAGATGATGCGACACCTTTGGTTTGGCTGTTTGATGCAAAGCAGTCTTTGAGAGGTGCCGAGAGAGAGCTAATGTGGTCTGACGAAAAAGTGTTCGATTTGGTGGCTTGGGGTCGGTTGGCCCCTGCGAATTGAAAATTCAGAAAACCTTGGCAAGCTCAGTCGATTGCGACGGAAGCGTGATACTTAAGGCGCCGAGTTGAGAATGGAGGACCGCATGCTTCCCCTGCCTCCTCAGGAATTTGGCCTACATTTGATAAAGTGACCAAGCGGATTCGGCGCAATACCGAGGGGAGGGCGCTTACCGTTTGTGCAGGGCGATGAAGTTTGATTTTCCGGTTAGCCGAAAACTACTACAGCAAACTTTTTCGTCAGCCCAGAGCTACCGTGCGGCTGGTAGATGGTCGGTTTGCACTTGAGGTGTGCCTTGGTGGCGGGTCTGCTGGACGCCCACGTTTTGGTGAATCAAGAGTGTGCCCATGGTACGTTTCAGTCCAACTTCCGCAGTTTTCAATTCCAGCTCAGCTAGGGTGAAGACTAATTCAGCAGCGGTTAAGCGTTCTTGCGAGTCTAGCAACTGATCCAGAACGGTGGTTGGCGATTGACCATCGGCGAGGTCGCCTTCAATCAGGGCAAATGATTCCCAGCGTTGTAGATTTTGTTCGAGATCTGCATTGGCCGCTAGAATAGCGAGCAACGCTGCTTCGATGGTTTGAATCGCCGAGGTGATTCGGCGATGGGCAACTTGGGATTCCGCGATTACGTTTCGCATCACGTCGTCGACTTCTGCCTGGATCTTGATTAATTGAAGTTTGCGTTGCGTGAAGCGGCTTTTGGCTGCTCGATTATGGATTGGCATCTCGAACTCGATGCCGACCGAGTATCCTGGTTTGACTGCTCCGAATTGGTCCTGAATGGCTTGCCCAAGCTGAGATTCTCCTTGGAGTGCACTGACGTAGGTGCCCATGAGAAATGACAACTCGGGCAAAAGATCGTTGACGCTTATGTTTTTCTGGATACCAGCGATCTTGGCACGCTTCATCGTTTCCTTGATTTCAGGACGGTTCTCCAACGCAGTCAGCACAACTTTGTCGAGCTCAATGGATTGAGGAAGCGTCGTGGGAGCCTCAACGGGAATCATTTCCACGCTTTGGTTGGCGAGCCAGTTTCGATCAGCCGTGAGGCGACGTAATTCTGTTTCGGAGTTTCGAATATCTCGAAGAGCATTGGCCAAGTCGGTTTTACGCGACTGAACTGCTGACCTCGCCCTCGTGATTTGGCTGGGTAAAGAGTCAAGTCCCGCACGGCCTTCGAGCAATTGCAGGAGCTTTACACCACGTTCGACGTTCCGTTGTTTCTGAAGATAAACGCTACGATCAAAATACAGTTGCCAGTACGCACGTACTGTCTTCTGAATCTCATCTTGAATTTCGCCGGCCAGCGAATCCCAAGCGGCCGCGCCCGTCGATTGAGCGATCAGAATTTGGCTTTGGTTGTAATATTTTCCGCGTCCTCGCAGCAACGGTTGCGTCACGTTGAGGGCAAGCGTGGCGGTTCCTTGATCTTGAGGGACGAAGAAATTTGAATTGCTGTTTTTAAAACCTAGTGTCTGACCGACTTCGAAGCTCGCACCGGTGCGCGTCTTTCGGCGGATTCCAAATTCACCTGACCAGATATGATCTTCCAGGAAGTCCGATCCGTCGGCGGTAATCGACAGGCTATCGCCGACAGGATCAACGCGGTCTTGGAATTGACTACGAACAAACGACGTCGGGTCAAAATCGGAGTCGGCTTCAATAATTTGTTGTTCTCGAATCAGGGGACTTTGACTCAACGCTCGGATTCGAGGCGAACCTTGGAGTGTCTGGTAGACGAGCCCGTTGGTATCGACTGATTGAATGGAAGCGGGTGAATGAATCGGGTCAAGCACCTTCTGCTTCCACCAGATCGGATCGCCTGAGACGTTCGACTCCGCAACGAGAAAATCATTTGGCGAAAGTTGGTCTGGCTGGATTGAGTCGGGGTGGTTCCCGATACTCGCTGCCACGCTGAAGTGGGGGCTGCTTTGCGATTGCTCAGCTGGATTGAAGCTCTGTAGGCTCAGGTCAAGTCGGCTGCCTTGCGAGGCTCGAGCCGGTCTGCCCGGCTCATAGATGACGGTTGCCGCAACTGTCTCGTCCGTTTGGAGGAATTCTATCTCAGAGGGGAAGTTGCTTTGGACGTCATTCGGATGGGATGGAAGCGGAGTAATATTTTGATTTCCATCAGTATCCACGCTATCTAGCTCGGCGTAAGCCAAATTAAATTGTTCTTCAAGGGAACTGCTAATCACCGACGGTTTAGCAATCCGGGTGGCGAGTGTCGGCGAGTCTTGAAGCATCGGCAGCGGTTGGAATTGCAAACGACTCGCCTGGGATTTTTCAGTTTCCTGGCGGGTCTCCCCTAACGGATATCTACTGATCTCCTGTGAAATTGCAGCAGAACACAGCATCAAGCCAATTCCTAGGATCGCCAGGATTGTCTTGTGGGCAATGAAATTGTGAAACGGGCTAAAAAGCACAACAGTCTCCATCGCTACAACTGATTCGACGTAATTAATCTTTCGCCCACAAACCAGGGGGGTAATCAGGACAACTGGCACGGGGGCAGCAAAAAAACAAAAACGTCCAACCTTAGCACCGGTATATTCGCCAAGGTTTACCACGCGAGAATTCTGCGGAGTTCTGGATGGGGAAGTTGAGGGAATTTTGGTGGAGTTGTTTGTTTAATTCAACCTGTTTTACTGGCCATCAAAGTGAGCGTATCTCGCTTAGTTCGCCTAAAAGAAAGATCTTTTGGGGGGTTCGTGGGGTAAACATACTTGTTGCAATAATATCCAAGATTTTTTGCTGAACAACAAATCAGTTGAGTGCTCTCCACAATGAAGAATCCATTTCAAACCATTCGAAACACGTTGCAGATGCTATCGGTGGGCAAGGACAGCGATTCGGCGTTTCATATCCCGGCAAAATCTCTCTTGCTTCAGACGCTTGAGGACCGCGTTCTTTACGATGCTTCCCCTTTGGGTGCGTTGGCGTCGGATATTGGGGGTGCTGTCGATGAAATCAATTCAGCCGATGAGCAGATCGAGGTGCTAACCTCAATGATTCAACATGAGGTCAGTTTTGGGCAAGCCGAGGAATTCTCTGGGGATGACAGCGGGTTTTTGCTTGGGCCAGAGCAGCCATTGGAGTTTGAATTCGATTCCACGGCGCGGCAACTGGTAGTGATCGATGAGCGTATTGGAAATCTACAAGATCTGATTTCCGGGCTGATGGAAGAGGGTGAAGCAAGTGTTGAAACTGTAGTTGTCCGAGTTGATCAAACGAATCAAGACTTCGAGAGTATTTCTCGACGACTCGATGGGACAACTAGGTTCGACGCAGTCCACATCATCGCGTTCAAGGGTGATGATCGGGTTGAGCTAGGAAGCCGTGATCTGACTGGGAGTGGGGTTGTCGAATTCGAACGTGAAACGGCTGGTTGGACGGATGGCCTCGCGACGGGCGCGGAGATAATACTATACGGTTTCGACGAATCACGCTCCGAGAATGGACAAAGCGTCGACGATGTTGGTCTTAGCCTGACAGATGAGGCTGTTCCCATGGCGGATCAAGCCTACACGTCTGTGACTCAATTTGGTGAGTTAGATTTCTCTGAAACTGCCAAAGTTGTTGAACCGGAATACGTTCTGGTAGCACTTCCGTCGCTGGAAGAAAGCACACTGACGGAAACCGAGACTGACAATAGGAACGCCGATTTCGGTGTTGATGGCGTTGAATTAGTTGGTTGGTTGCCTGATGCGGATTTAGCTGACTCGGATGTGCGAAGTGCTGTTATCTTTGTTGACGCAGCAGTGGAAGATTCCGATGTCTTGATCGAAGACTTGCGATCCACTGACCCGCAGACGCAGTGGATCGTGATTTACTTGGACGGTAATCAAAACGGAATCACACAAATTTCTGAGTCCTTGGCGGGACTGACAGGGATCGATACCGTTCATCTAATCAGTCATGGCGACGGGGTTGGCATTCAATTAGGTAACACGCGTTTGGATATTGATGCGGCGCGAGAGAACTCGGAGGAAATCAAGGCTTGGGGAGAAGCGTTAGACGTTGGTGCAGATTTCTTGATTTATGGTTGTGATTTGGCAAGCACGGACCTGGGCCGAGAGTTGGTCGATTCGATCGGCGCACTTTGTGATTGCGACGTGGCGGCAAGTGATGACGTAACGGGTAGCGCGTCGCTCGGTGGTGATTGGGATCTTGAGTATGTGGTGGGCGTCGTTGAATCTAGCCTGGTGTTCTCGGTCAACGCACAAGTGAACTGGGAGGGAACGCTTGATATCACTTCCAATTTGATCCTTCACAATACCTTTGATGTCGATGCCAGCGACAGCAGTGGGAATAACTACCATGGAACGCTCACCAATGGCGCCTTGATCGATTACGACGCCGGTACCAATCAGGTCGGCCTTGGTAAACTAAGCGTTGATGGCTTGGATGACTACGTGGATCTCACTTCACATGTTGCCGATTTTTCTGGATTTACAAAAGGCACGATTGCTGCCTTTGTAAAGACAAGTGATTCGCATGGCGCCTTTTTAGCTGCGAACGATTCCGGAGATTCGAATAGCGCCGTGATTTTCTATGTTTGGAACGGCTACCTCGCGTTCTCCGTCTCAGAAGCTGGCAGTTATTCTCTGGACGTCGTGACAAATACGAGCATCAATGACGACGCGTGGCACCATGTGGCCGTAACCGTTGATTCCAGTGGAAACAAATTGTTTATTGATGGTGTCCAGCAAACCAGTTTGACTTACTACGACGGCAATTCGTCGTCCCAGGAATTCTTTAGCGACGTGAGTAACTTGGATTTTATGGCTGTCGGTTCCGCTAGATACAGTTCTTCCCTGGATGAACAGCTGGATGGATTAATTGACGATGTCCGAGTTTACGATCGCGCGTTGACGAGCAGCGACATTTCAGAACTCAACGCTAATAATCACGCGCCCGTCATCATGGAAGGACCGGACACCGCGGGCCTCACCGAAACCGACGCGGGCTTGACCGACAGCGGAACACTCACCGTAACGGATATTGATACCACCGATATCGTGACGGCGGCGGTAGATTCGGTTGGAGTCACCGGCACGGGTGCCGGAAGTGTCTCTGGAAGCTTGACGAACGCGATCCTGAAAGGCTTCCTGTCGGTCAGTCCGACTACGATCTTGGATGGCACTGAAACAATGGAAACGCTGACTTGGGGCTTCGACAGCGGGACGGAAGCGTTTGACTTCCTGGCGGACGGAGAGACGCTTGTCCTGACGTACACCGTTAGCGCCACCGACGACGCCGGCACTCCACTGAGTGACACCGAAACAGTGACCGTCACGATTACGGGCACTAACGACTCGCCGGTTATCTCTGATGGGCCCGGCATCTCGGCACTTGCTGAGACGGATTCTGGCTTGACAGATGCTGGCGTACTCGAAGTTTCGGATGTCGATACAACCGACATCGTCAACGCGGCGGTCGCGTCTGTTGCCGTAAGTGGCACCGGCGCAGGCAGCGTTCCGCCCGCCTTGGACAATTTGACTCTGCGAAGCTTCCTCTCAGTCACGCCCCCGGTGATTCTCAATGGGACGCAAACAACTGCCGCGTTGAACTGGAACTTCAACAGCGGAACGGAAGCGTTTGACTTCCTGGCGACCGGCGAGACCTTGATTTTGACGTATACGGTAAGCGCAACCGATGATGACAGTTCACTTGCTGCGGACACCGAAACAGTCACGATTACCATCACGGGAATCAATGACGCACCGAACATTTCGGACGGTATGCTGGCAGCAACTTTCGAAGATAATCCAGATCCAAACGGTCAACAGATCTCTTCGATCTTCGGTAGCAACTATGTCGACCCAGATGCCGGCAGTAGCTTGGCTGGACTGGCGATCGTTGGAAACGCTGCCAATCCCACCACCGAAGGTGTTTGGCAATATTCAACCAACGGCGGAACCAACTGGCATGACATCGGAATTGTCAACGATACCGGCAGCGCGCTTGCCGTTGACGCTGCGACCACGGTTCGCTTTTTAGCCGTGTCCGGGTTTACGGGCTCACCTACGTCGTTGTCTATTCGCGCATTGGATGAGACCTATGCGGGTGGATTCTCAACTTCGACGGTCAGCGAAAATCGGGCAACAGTCAATACTACCGCCAACGGGGGAACAACTGCGATCGAGGGAACGACGACTTCGTTATCAACGTCGATTAGCGGCGATCAAGCTTCCCTTTGGGTTTCGGTCAAGGATGATGACTATTCCTCAGGTTTCGGGGGGCACGGATCAATTGAAGAGAGCGAAGCAATCGAAATCACCGATCCTAACTTGCAATTTGGGACGACCAGCGATGGAACCGTCAATCGACTTTTTGATTTGAATGCCTTCAGTAGCGATGACGTAACGTTGAACGGGCTACATTATGTGGGATCCAACGTCACTCTAGGCGGAACTAATTTCCCATCGATCGACGTTCAAAAAGGTGACGTGCTGTTCACGACGGAGAGCACAGTCACCTTGACCAGTCTCAATTCTGTGGTGGCCGACAAAAGTGATATTGTTTTGTTCAGGCCGACGAACATCGGTGATTACAGTTCAGGAACATTCACCGTCATCCTTGACAATCCATCTGGAACTGATGAGATTCGCGGACTGACGCTCGTCGAACAAGACACGTTGATTGGCGATTATACCGTTCAGCGGGGTGATTTCCTGATCACTACAAGTGTTGGCTTCAAGGACATGAGTGTGCAACTATTGGAGATTGACGATGTTGGTGCAGGCAGTAATACGGTTGGAACAGTTTCTATTCTGCTTGACGGAACGGATCCAAACGTCTCAATGACAGAAAAACTGTACGGGATCGAGTTGATTGAAACAGCCACCAGCATCGGTGGGATTTCGCTGTCAGCTGGGCAAATTCTGTTGACTACAGAAGATTCTGATACGGTTGGCCAAAACAATTTGTCAGTCGCAAGCCAAGACATCTTCGCACTCACCGTTACGCAAACGACGTTGGTCGCTGGCGCGAACAATGGTTATGCGACGGCGGCGATGTTCTTTGACGGCAGCGATATGAATCTTGACTCCGTTGAGGAAGACCTCGACGCGATCGCTTTGGTGAACGGAAACGTGGCTCCAACCGATATTGCTCCCGATAGCTTTGCCATCGACGAACATGTTGACACCAGCAGCGGAACCAGCGTAGGAATATTGACATCGACTGATCCGAATACAAGTGAAACCGCGACCTATGCGATTGTCGGTGGACTTGATGCGATCAGTTTCTCAATTGGCGGTTTGGGCAGCGACGAACTGATTCTGAACGACGGTGTGCTGGATTTTGAGTCACAGTCTTCGTACAGCGTCATCGTCCGCGTGACGGACAGTGGCGGGCTTTGGTACGAGGAAAACATTACTGTCAATGTCAATGACCGAAATGATGCCCCGACGCTTCCTGCGGATGTGACAATCGGAGTGGTCGAAAACACGACGGCGGTCACCACGTCGAGTGGCAGCGATGTCGATGCCGGAGACACGCTGACTTATTCGTTGACTGGCGATGATGCGGCCTTGTTCCAGATCAATGCCATCACCCAAGAAGTTACCTTTATCTCAGCACCCGATTATGAAATCCCGACCGATCTGGGTGGTGACAACAACTATGAGGTGACGGTGGTCGTGACCGATGACGGTGTAGGGAATCTGACGGCGACACAGAACATTACCGTGATTGTAAGTGACGTCAATGAAGCACCGGAGATTACAGCTGCTGCGCTGACGATCAATGAAGGGGAAACCGTCCTCCTAAGTTCTTCGAATATTAGCGCCAGCGATCCAGATGGCGACACGTTAACCATTACTGTCAGTAGTGTGACGGGGGGGCATTTTGGGTTGTTGGGTAATCCTGGGACTGCGATCACGGTGTTTTCTCAATCGCAAATAGATGCCGGACAGGTCGTGTTTGTTCACGATGGAAATGAGTTGGCACCTTCATTCGTGGTGGCGGCAAGCGATGGGGCATTGCTGGATACTGAAGCAGCGACAGTGACTTTTAGTAATACAAATGATCAACCTACCGATATTCAACCGGACTCAGCAAGTTTCAATGAAAATCTTGACACGACATCCGGGTTACTGATTGGCAGTTTGACTGCCACGGACTCAGATTCAGGTGAAGTGTTCGCCTATGCGATTGTTGGTGGTCCCGACGGAGGTAAATTTTCGATTACGGGCGACGATCTATATCTGACAGATGGAGTCTTGGACTTCGAAAGACAAGCGAGCTATTCGATCATTGTCAGAGTGACCGACTCAGCTGGATTGACGTATGACGATTCAATAATGGTCAACGTCAACGACATCAATGAAGAATCCGTTGTAGCGACGAACACGGGTGGTGTGGTTTCGGAACAGTCGTCTCTGACATTGACGAATTCGATGCTCGAGGTGTCTGATCCGGAAGAAGGGCCTGAAGATCTGACATTTATGGTTACGAGTGTTCCGGCGTTCGGCATTATTACGGTCGGTGGTACTCCCGTGAGTTTGGGCGGCACGTTTACTCAAGCAGATATTAACGCATCCAGCGTGGTCTATTCGCACGATGGATCAGAAACCATGAGTGATCAATTTGAGTTCCAAGTCTCAGATGGCCAAGGAAATTTGCTGACGAATCAAGAGTTTGACTTGGTTGTTCTTCCCGTCAACGACGCGCCTGTCGCTTTGAATGATGGGTTTACCATCAATGAAGACAACCCGCTGTTCGCCGATGTCGTGGCTCCCAACGACACTGATAGTGAGAACGACACACTGATTGCAAATGTCGTTGCTGGGCCGTCGCGGGCGGATTCGTTTGTGCTTAATCCCGATGGCACGTTTACTTATCAACCGAATGTCAATTTCCATGGAACGGATTCGTTTACTTATCAAGTCAGTGATGGCAACGGTGGTTTTGATACGGCCACGGCAACCATCACAGTCAATTCGATCAATGATGCTCCTCAAGGCCAGAGTGAAAGCTATTCGCAAGTCGCGGGTTCGACATTGAATTCTGCGGTCAGCGTACTCGCTAATGATTTCGATGTCGAAATGGACGGTTTGGTCGCAATTGTTGGTGCTGAGCCATCACACGGGATATTGACTTTGTCTTCCTCGGGACAGTTTAGCTATGAGCCCAATGCAGGTTTCGTAGGCAGCGATTCGTTCACTTATCGTCCATTCGATGGACAATCGTTCGGAACGCCTGTCCTAGTTTCCATTTCAATTACTGGTGGATCAGCAACGACTCCAGGTGGTTCAGGTTCTGAAGGAGGGGCTGGCGATGGTCCGGGCTCCGAAGAGTCCGATAGCGGGGAGGATACGGACGAGTATTCTAGTGACGAAGATGGCTTGGGCTCGGTTGGCCTTCTGGCCGCCCGCGACAACGTGAATTCGTATGGCCATGGGGGGGCAGGACCTAAGGTTTCTCAAGATCTGATTTTTGGCGGGGACAAAGACCAAGAGTTGATCGCGGCGATTGCGGATTCAAAGAATGCCGAGGCTGCTCTCCATTTAATCGCTTCTCAAACCAGAATGTCGGGTTCAGCCAATGGGCTTAGCGATGATGAAGTACGTGAGCTGAGGTTGGCTGGTGGTATTTCCGCGGTCTTTGATGCCAACTATTTGTTCAAGCAGCTGGATGAAATTGGAGAAACTGCAATCCTTGACGATGTCGACATAAGCGTGGGTATGGTCACGGCCCTTGGAGCATTCGGCTACGTTTTGTGGACGCTCCGCGGGAGTGCGTTGGTGGCGCTTGCCCTCACCCAGCTTCCCTCGTGGCAGATGATCGATCCGTTGCCGATTTTGGAGAAATATTGTGTGGCTCAGGGTGAGTCGGACGACGAAATGGATGCGTTCTTTAATTAATTTGAGAATATTTCTCCAGAAGAGCTCGCTCCGAATCCTTAATCATCAAAAACAGAATACACGGATGATGTTGAATAACCCGTAGTGTTCACCGGGTTTGCCTAGCCGAATTCATTGCCCACATGCTTTCCCTATTCCAATCGATGTGCGCGAGCATTGGACGCTTAGGCAGAATCGTCAGGTAGGGTTAATCGTCAGTTGTACGAAAGACCAAGCGGTTAGTGAATCTACTACGGCCCAATGTTCAAAATAAAATCCACATGTCGACTTGCGATAACCTTAGGCCTTGGCTGTGCCTCTTTGGTGTATTGCGCTATCGGGGTTGGAATCATTCCCAATTCTGAACAGATGAGGATTGAAAATCGAATATCTTTGTCCAAAGCGATGGCAGTCAATGTAGCAACGCTGGCTGAGGGTAGGCGTATTCGTGATCTCAAAGTAATGCTGACACGTTCGGTCGAAGCGGAGCCCACGTTGGCGTCTGTGGGAATCTTGCGGAAAGACAAGCGGTCGTACCATCTCCAAACAGAGAACCACGAACTGACCTGGGATCCTGAAGTTCGAAAGAACTCAAGTCGACAAATAGAAGTCGACATTATAGCCAACGGTCGAGTGTGGGGCGTTCTTCAGATTGTGTTTCAGCCCACAAGCGCAGCGGGCTTATTCTCATGGTTGGTGTTTCCGGTGGGTCTCGTCCTGTTTGTCTCGGCCACCATGACGTTGATGTCATGGGCGGTTCTTGCCAAAACGTTCCGTTACTTGAACCCTTCGGCGGTCGTGCCAGGCCGTGTCAAAACCGCTTTGGATACGCTTTCCGAAGGCTTGGTTTTGATCTCCCCCCAAGGCGAGATTGCACTTGCGAACCTCGCCTTTGAAAAAATCGTTGGGCAGTCCGAAAGTGAAATCCTAGGTGGAAAACTGGAACGCTTTCGATGGTCGACTCTCGACAACCAAGCAGCCAGCGTTTTTCCATGGGACCGATGTCAGACAGAGATGGAACGCGTCTGCGGTGAGATTGTTGAATTGCTGGTTGACGATGGGCAACCACGGAAATTTGTAGTTAACGCGACTCCGATTAAGTCCGGGAATGAATCGATTCGAGGAGCCTTGGTCAGTTTCGACGACGTGACAGAGATCGAAAGTAAGAATGTCGAACTGGGAGAAATGATCCACACGTTGCGGAGTTCGCATGAAGAAGTCGAGCGACAAAACGTTCAGCTAAGTTTCTTGGCGTCCTACGATCCACTTACCAAATGTATGAATCGACGTGCCTTTTTTGCCGAATTCGAGCAGGAATGGGGTAATGAAGATTCGACTGAATTGTCCGTGATGATTCTCGATGTTGATCACTTCAAAGCGGTTAACGACAATCATGGACACTCCGTCGGTGATGATGTCTTGCGTGTGCTTGGAAGCCTGTTGCCTGAGGTGGTAGGCGATGATGGAATTGTTTGTCGGTATGGTGGTGAAGAATTCGTGGTGCTGGTTCCGGCGTTACCGATTGAAGAGGCGATTGCACTAGGAGAGAGAATTCGTTGCCGGATCGAATCAAATCAAGAAACCACGGTTCGTTTCACGGCAAGTATCGGAGTTTCCTCGCGGCAGTTTGGGGCGATGGACCCACAGCACTTGCTAGATCAAGCGGACGAGAGTCTTTATGTAGCCAAGTGGAATGGGAGGAATCGTGTCGTTCGATTCGACGAGAGAGAGAGTTATCCTAACCAACAAGAGGTCGCCGAGGTCGCCGAGGCAGCCGAGGCAGCCGAAGTCGAGACGTGTGATATTCCTTACTCGGCCGTGACTGGTTTGCTATCGGCATTGTCTTTCCACTGTCACTCGACGGCCGAACATTCAGTTCGAGTCGCAGACCTTTGCATTGCCTTAGGCAAGTCGCTCATGGGCTCGCGGGATTTATATCGATTGGAAGTCGCAGCGTTGCTACACGATATTGGAAAAATTGGCGTCCCAGATTCGATTCTGAAAAAGCCAGGTCCGCTCACGCCTGATGAATGGGAGATCATGAGAAAGCATGATCAAATTGGGGTTGAGATTGTTCGGAACGCATTTGGCGCCGAACAAATTGCCGGCTTGATCGAGTCTCATCATTTGTGCTTTGCCGCTCGAAATCAACAAGAAGGGGTCGATGAAAACCTCCTCCCTCTGGCTGGGCGAATTATTTCGGTGTGTGACGCCTTTGACTCGATGACCAGCCATCAAATCTATCGGCCGGCAGTGAGTGAGTTTGAAGCCCTGGAAGAGATCGTACGGAATTCACCGAAGCAGTTCGACCCAGAGATTGTCAAACTGTTGGTGATCTATGTGCAAGAGGGGCACCACGTTCGGCATACCAACGACGAGGTCTCTTTTGGAAAGCACGGGGATGCTGAACTGCATCAAGTTCAAGAGCTCTTCGACGCGGCGGAAGTCAATGATATTGAGCGACTTCGCTCGGTCGTCAACGGAATGAAGCGTGATGATATATCACCAAATAGATTGTCGCCAAATGAAAGTTTGGGGCATGAACCGCATGAATTTAACTATCGGTCAATAGACTCCGGTGATTCATCAGAAGTTGATCTGTCGCAGATCGCTTCGCTTTCCAATGAAGTCCAAGCGTGCTGTGAGTCAAATCAAGTCGTTGTTCACCCACTGGATGTTGCGGTTGATTTAAGCAATAAGCCGACGCCTCTGCCTCCAAGGAAATGAAAAAGCCAATCGGTCGATTTGTCCAGGTCGCGATCAGCTAAGGAGGCCGCTGTCAAACGTGTGTGCATTTAGTCGGTATGTTTGATGTGCTCGAATGGTTGATTTAACCGAAGTTTTTGCTTTCCCATGATCTAAAAAGCTGCCGGATAGATGCGGGTCGGGGGATTCTCCACTCTCTCGATGTCTTGTTTTGCATTTTAAATTTCAACTAAACACACCAATAGCTACCTGGCGGACAGATGGTCCTACTGATCCAGGCGGTCTCTCGTTGGTGATTTTGGCCAGTGCCGCGTTGGTGCAAAGGGGTTTTGAGAAAGTCACGGAGTTTGAGGTCACCTTTTTAGCTGGAATTGCGTAGCAGGACTTGGATGCTGCCAAACGAAACTTTCTGCAGGGTGAGCTTCAGCATGGCGTGCAAGAAATTGCAGCCTTGGCGGCGAGTTTCTTAACCGTGGGTTATGTAGCCTGGGTGATTCGTGGTGGTGTCTTGCACAAGACGTTCATGTCTTCCGTTCCCGCTTGGTCGTCTTTTGATATTCAATCGCTGATCGAGTCAGCCTCGAATGCACATGACGAATCGATTGAACAAATAGTTGATAGTTAGACGGTAGATGCGCGAGCCACAGATCCTGCATTGAATTAATACAAATTAGAAAACGCTATGAGTTGGATTACAACAGAAATTCGATTTACCGTCGGCCTTGTCGGCATCATGTTGCTGGTCTTGATGGCCGCGACTGCGATTCGCGTGGTGCCTTCGGTGGTGGACGCCAAAGCTCAGGCACGCGCCGAGCTATGCGAAACCATTGCCATTTCCTCATCGATGATGGTTCAAAATCGAGAGTACTCAATGCTTGAGAAAGTCTTGCAGCAAACAGCTGAGCGCAATCAAGGATTGATGACAGTGGGGGTCCGCGATCAGAATGATCAGTTGGTCGTCAGCTGCAATGCACACAAGGAAGTTTGGGCGGGCGATCAAGTCGGTGAGAAGGCACGACAGAGTATTGAACTCCACAGCGGAAATCGAGACTGTGGAACGATTGAATTCACATTCTATCCGCTGTCCGTCTCACAAGCCGGCTTCTTGTCGGAGGTTTCGTCGTGGATGCGCTTGGCTGGGTTCATGAGTGCCTCAACGTTTATTCTGTACATGATCTACCTGGGCCCGATGTTAAAGCAAATGAGTCCTTCCAAAACGGTTCCACGCCGAGTCCGGAATGCCTTGGACAACTTGACCGAAGGACTTTTAGTGCTTGATCGCAGTGGCCGAGTTGTGTTGGCGAACAAAGTATTCGCGGTGAGCACGGGAGTTGACGCAGAAAAAATGGTGGGTGAACAGCCAGAAGATGTATTGCCGTGGATGGATAGCTTAGGAGATCCAATCAAACAGTTTCCCTGGGCTGAGGCTGCCTCAGAGGGTACTCATGTGATGGATAGAATCCTGATGTTAGAAGTCCCAGGGACGCTTTCTGAAGAAGCCAATGAGGAAGAAATTCAGGATTTCACCGGAAAGAAAACGCTGACGTTTAAAGTAAACTGCGCGCCAGTGATGGCCGAATCGAGCGAGGGCAACGGTGTGCTGGTGAGTTTCGAGAACGTGACTGAACTTGAGAATAGCAAGATGGCAGCCGTTCACGCGAATCAGGCGAAGTCCGATTTCCTTGCCAACATGAGTCACGAAATTCGGACGCCCATGAACGCGATCCTTGGATTTACCGATTGGCTGCAGCGTGGTCTAGCGAACAACAAAGACGAAGAGCAGGAGTATTTATCGACGATTCACTCCAGTGGCAAGCACCTGATGGAGTTGATCAACGATATTCTTGATCTCTCAAAAATTGAAGCTGGAAGGATGCAGATTGTCCGAGATAAGTACTCACCTTTTAAGATCATTCACGATGTCGTCAGCGTCTTGCGGGTTCGGGCAGAAGACAAAGGCGTCATGTTAACGATCGAATGTCATGGACAATTGCCGGAGACGATCGATACCGATGACGTTCGGGTTCGTCAGGTCATCACGAACTTGGTCGGTAACGCCATCAAGTTCACGGACGAAGGCGAAGTCAAAGTGATGGCGAAGTTGGTCGACCGCGAAGGACTTTCGCATCTTGAAATCTCGATCAGTGATTCAGGAATTGGGATGACAGAAGAGCAGTTGGGGAGGATTTTCCAACCTTTTGTGCAGGCGGATACTAGCGTGACTCGTAAATTTGGCGGAACGGGACTTGGGCTGGCGATTAGTAAACGAATTGTGGAATCGCTAGGCGGAGAGATTGTCGTGACCAGTCGCGATGGAGTTGGCAGCACGTTTACGTTCTCAATCGAAACCGGTCAGCTGGATGGGATTCCCTTGCTCACGTCAGACGAATATGCATCGTCGGCGAAGATACAACGTGAACCAAAGCTGGGCGTGGTCAAACTGCCTCCAGGCCAGATCCTGGTCGTTGATGACGGAACGGCCAATCGCAGGTTGATCAAACTGATTCTGGAAAAAGCCGGTTGTATAGTGACTGAGGCAGAAAACGGTCAGATAGGATTCGAAATCGCCATCCAAGGTAAGTTTGATATTGTCTTGATGGACATGCAAATGCCGGTTCTCGATGGCTACAAAGCCACTGAAAAACTAAGAGCCCATGGTTACACAAGACCGATTGTGGCGTTGACGGCCAATGCGATGACGGGCGACCAAGAGAAATGTGCCAACGCTGGATGTGATGGATTCCTCGCAAAGCCGGTCGATATCGACAAATTGCTGGAGACGATTAGCGGCTACTTGGGACATTTGGAGATGCCGGAACAGGACTTGGTCGAACTGCCAAAAACTATCTTGGATCCCGGTCAGTATCAGACTCTGTTCCAGCAACGGCTGATTCAGTTCCAAACGGCTTGGGAAATTGGTGACACTGCCGCGATGCTTACGACGGCAGAAGCTTTTCAGTTAGAGTCGTATCAATACCAGCAACCGTCGCTTGGCAATGCCTTAAAGAATCTGATTCTCGCCTGCGTTAAAAACGACGTTGAGATGCTGAACGTGGCAATGGGTAACTTTCTCAATACGGCTCGGGATGAAATGTCCAGACCGCCTCTTGTTTTGCCTGTGAGCGTGCCCACCGATCTCGAACGGAACCCGACCAGCAGCGGCACGGATAATTCTAATGCAGGATTGATCTATTCCACCTTGCCGCTTGAAGAACGGGAGTTCGCGGAAATCGTGGTGGATTTCGTGCCTCAGCTGGAATTAAAAATAGCGAGTATGAAATTGGAGTTGGAGTCATCAAATTTTGACGAACTCGCGAAACTCGCGCACTGGCTAAAAGGGGCGGGAGGAACTTGCGGGTTCAACGAGCTCAACGATCCTGCGTTAGAACTGGAAAAAGCCTCCCAAGTAGGTGATTCGGAAGGTTGCGATCGGTTGCTGGTCAAGCTTGAGAGTTTGGTGAGACGGATTTCAGTTCCAGATTTAAGCCAATTCCCGGCTGATTTCTCGGTTAGCTAGGATCCAAATTCCGGCCATCCGAGTGTGCATTGTTGTCGGCGATGGGGTGTGAATGGTCCCTTGGTAAAACTTGAGAAAACGTTTTCCACCCATTCCATTCTGCAGATTGGGGTCGACCGATTCGTGTTTCATGTTGTTAATTGATTTTATTTGATCAGATCGCGCAATTGCTTTGGAAGCGGCAACAATTACGAGACAATTTTCCTGCCCATTATTTTTTCTTTCAATGCAAAATGCCATTGAGACGAGAATACAAGCCGAGAAGTGATCGATATGGACCTAATCCAGCACGCAACTTTTCCAGAAATTGGATTCGATGGCACTGCGCCCGGGCTATTTGATCGCTCGGAACCTCCCCAGACCTTAAACAATCGGCTTCGTGCTTCGGTTGATTCGATGAACGTCTCGCAAGAACGGGATGAGATTCGTTCATCCAAGATCATGATTGTGGATGATGAGGCGTTGGTGATCAGGGTCGTTCGTCGATTCCTCTCGGCCGATGGCTATGAAAATTTCCATACCCTGACCGATCCTCGAGAAGCGTTAGAGATGATCGATCGCGAGCAACCGGATGTCGTGTTGCTTGATATCATGATGCCTCATATTACGGGATTGGATTTGCTGAAGGTCCGGCAGAAGACGCCGGCGTTTCAGCACATTCCCTTTATCATTTTGAGTGCTAATTCAGAAAATCAAATTAAGCGTGACGCCCTGCAATTGGGGGCGACTGATTTCTTGAGCAAACCTGTTGATCCGAATGATTTGATCCTGCGAGTGCAGAATGCGTTAACGGTTAAACGACACCACGACCATTTGGCTAACTATGCGACAGAACTTGAACGACAGGTCCGTGAGCGAACAAAACAAATTGAGAAATCTCGCGAACAAATCATTCACTGTCTGGCACGCGCTGCTGAGTATCGGGACAACGAAACTGGGCAGCACGTGATTCGCGTCGGGAAGTATTGCTCTGTGGTTGCCGCGCAATTGGGATTTGATGCGGCTTATTGCCGCGAAATTGAACTTGCTGCTCAGCTTCACGATGTGGGCAAGATCGGAATTCCAGATTCAGTGCTTTTGAATCCTGGGAAACTGACCAACGAAGAATTTGACGTCATGAAAACTCATTGTGATCTTGGACTGCAGATCATGGAGCCATTGGCGGAATCGGATGGCGAACGAGTGCGTCAACATGCGTCCGTTGGTGGATTCATTATGGACGGTGTAGATTCGCCGATGCTGGAGCTGGCTTGTTCGATCGCGCGAACCCACCATGAAAAATTCGACGGCACGGGATACCCGTTAAAGATCAAGGGGGAAGCCATTCCAATCGAAGGGCGGATTTGTTGCGTTGCGGATGTCTTCGATGCTCTCTGCAGCGAACGCCCCTACAAGCCGAAATTCTCAATGAAAAAATGTTTGGAAATCATGCTTTCGGAACGGGGCACGCGATTTGACCCGCAGGTCTTGGATGCGTTCTTTGATCGAATTGAAGATATCGAAAAGATTCGTCAAGACCACGATGACAAGAATGGTGTCGAGCTCATCAAGGGCCACAAGAGCTAGCCAAATTTTGGAATGCCTTCGGCGTTGAAATGTTCCGGCATAAGGTAGGACGTCGGGAAAAAACTAAGCCACCCGGCGATGCGGCATTCGTACGGTGTGGGGCGGATCGAAATTGACAAGCTCGCGGACTTGGTAATTCGTTCGATGCTCGCTTGTATAGTAGATTCGGGCGCAAACTTCGCCGATCAGACCTAGGCTAAAGAACTGCACGCTAAGGATCGTCGCGAGGATACCCAGCAAGAGCAGCGGATTGCCAGTCATGTCGGTTCCGGCAAATAACTTCATCGCAAATGCGCTGGTCGTGGCGAGGACACCTGCTCCGCCTACCCATAGTCCCAGTTTGCCAAACAGCTTCATCGGACTCGAGAAATACTTGAGCATGTATTTCACGGTGATCAAATCTAGCACGACACGAAACGTTCGTCCGATTCCATACTTGGTTTCGCCAAATTGACGGGCTCGATGGTTCGTGACGACTTCGACGCTCTTAGCCCCCAATTGATGTGCCAGAATAGGGATGAAACGATGCATTTCGCCATAGAGTTCAATCTGCTGGGCGATGTCCGCCCGCATGGCCTTCAGCGTGCAGCCAAGATCATGGATCGGAAATTCGGTGACCTTCGAGATTAGCCAGTTGGCAATTCTCGAAGGAATCTTGCGACTCAGCAATTTGTCTTTGCGGTCTTTTCTCCAACCGTGGACTAAGTCAAATCCGGCGTCGAGTTTTTCCAACATCATCGGAATGTCATGAGGGTCATTTTGGAGATCGCCATCGATCGTGACCAAGTATTCGCCATTGGCGTTTTGAATGCCAGCGTGCATCGCCGCGGTTTGCCCATAATTACGTCGGAATAAGACAAGCTTGACTCGCTCGTCGCAGGCGGCGATTTTCTGTAGCTGCTCGGTCGTGCCATCGCGACTGCCATCATCGACGAGCACCAGTTCATAGGGGCGATGCTGTGATCGCATTGCCTCGGTCAGTTCGCCGTACATCAAGCCAACATTCTCGAGTTCGTTAAAAATCGGAACGATGACAGAAACGAGGATTGAGCTTGCTGATTGCATGTTCGAGCCGTCAAAAAAAAGATGGGGTCACGGAAAATAGTGAATTGGCGAGCCCAATTCAACGTCGGTTCGACAAGGGAAACGAGAAAATTAGGGCTCGGGTTCTCAGATCGGTCCATTTGCTAGCATTCGCCATGGCGTGGAATTGCCAAAACGGCTTGCCGCCGGGCAGCGAATTTTCTATTCAACATCAACGAATAGATTCTTTTACAGGATGCCTCCATGAAGATTGCTGCAATACTCCCCCTGATTTTTGCAAGTTGCGTGTTCGCCGCTCCAACTTATGCTCAAACCAACGGCTCAGCCGCTGGCCAATCCGCGGCACCACAGGCCCAAACGCCGGCTGTGTTGACGGGGTCCAGTCTCAAGCGGGTGGGCTTCCGATTGACTGATTGGAAAACAATTCATTCCCATTCGGAGCAAGATGCCAAGGTCGCGATCTCCACGTTGACCAAGATCGGTTGCGAAGTCACCTCCGATAATCATGGCAATCATATCGATGTGCGATACAGATGTCCTGAATGGAAATCGATGAAGGTCTCCACCGATCAGTTGGCCAACCAGTGGTCGACTTGGTGTGCCGGCAAAGGAATGGAAACGGTCGTTTTGAATCCACCTGCGAATACAAAAAATGCTACGGTCAAATTTCGATTGCCGAACGAAAAATCAATTCATCTTCATGACCCAATCCAAGCCCAGCAGATTGTGAACACGCTCAAGATGATTGGTTGTACGGTCTCGACCAGCGAGCATGGCAATCATATTGATGCGTCATTCAGTTGCCCTGAATGGATCACCATCGAACTGCCTTCGGATGACAACGCACACTCGTGGCAAAAGTGGTTGAAGGAGAGTGGATTTGAGACGCAGCACGTGCACTAGTGCAGTCACGTGGATGCATGAGCAACCTTGATTCATAGAAACTTGGACACTTTACTTTGGCAACGTCGACACAAACCGGATCAACCACTAACGCGATGACGTCGAGTTCCAGTCGGCCGTTGCGTTTGGAGGTGCGTCCGGACTTGTCGACTCAGCGTCAGAGCTATCAGGGACGAGACTATTGGGTCATCAAAGACCCTATCTCTCTCAAGTATTATCGATTCGAAGAAGAAGAGTACGCGCTGTTAATGCTGTTGGACGGAAGCAACAGTCCGGATCAGATCAAGCGTCGATTTGACTATCGATTTGCACCGCAAAAGATCACGATGCAGGAGCTTTACCAATTCATTGGCATGCTTTATCGCAGTTCGCTGTTGATTTCCAACGCGCCCAATCAGGGGTTTGAGTTAAAAAAACGCGGCGAAAAGACGAGGAAGCAAGAGCGTCGACAATCGCTTACCAACATTCTCGCGATTCGTTGCAAGGGATTCGATCCCGACAAAATGTTGGCTGTGATGAACCGTTGGCTGGGCTGGTTCTTTACTTGGCCCGCTTTTTTTGTGGTGTTGCTGCTAGGCGTTTCGGCATTAGCGTTGTTGCTGACACAATTTGAGACGTTCCAGAACAAGCTGCCTTCGTTTGACGATTTTTTTGCTGCGAAAAACTGGATCTGGTTGGCGATTGTGATGGCGTTGACGAAAGTCGTTCATGAATTCGGCCACGGCTTGGCGTGTAAACGGTTTGGCGGTGAGTGCCATGAGATGGGTGTCATGCTGCTGGTGTTGACGCCTTGTTTATACGTGAACGTGAGTGATTCTTGGCTGTTAAACAGTAAGTGGAAGCGGGCATTCATTGCGGCGGCTGGAATGTACGTCGAGCTTGTATTGGCGTCCATCGCTGTTTTCGTGTGGTGGTTCAGCACGCCAGGAATGGTCAACCAATTGGCGCTCAACGTAATTTTTGTGAGTTCCGTCAGCACGATTCTATTCAACGCGAACCCTTTGTTGCGGTACGACGGATACTACATTCTCTCTGACTTGTTAGAAATTCCGAACCTGCGAACCAAAGCCTCCACCATTCTGCAGCGAACCTGTGGGGATTGGATGTTGGGAATCGAAGCTCGGCCCGATCCGTTTTTGCCATCTCGAAGACGTTGGTTGTTCGCGATGTACAGCATCGCGGCGGCAGGGTATCGATGGTTGATCACGTTCTCGATCTTTTGGTTTGTTTACCGCGTCTTGGAACCCTACGGCTTCAAGGTGATCGGTCAGATGATTGCACTTTCGGCGATCTATGGCTTGTTGGGGATCCCGTTAGTCAAGCTTTACAAGTTCTTTTCTGTCCCAGGGAGGTTGAGTACCGTGAAACCAGTTCGGGCCACGATAACGTTGGCGGTCATGGGATGTTTGCTGGGAGCCATTTTGGTGATTCCAGTCCCCCACTACGTTTACTGCAGTTTCTACGTCCAACCACAAGACGCACAAAATATCTATGTCGACGTTCCTGGGACATTAGAAGGGATTCATGTGAAGCCCAACCAAAAAGTCAGTGAAGGGGAACCGTTGGTCGAATTGAGCAGCCAGAAATTGGCGATTCAATTAGCGCACATGAGGACCAATTACGAATTGGCTAATGCGAGATTGAATAATATCAAGAAGGCCGAGTTGGTCACGCCGGAAATGGCCCAGGGTCGCGAGTCGGCTGAACAGTCGGTCAAGACATCGTTGGCGAGTTTTGATATGCGGAGTTCTGATGCGAAACGATTGACGGTACGGTCGCCGATCTCCGGTTTCTTTCTGGGGCCGCCATTGGTCAAGCCAGACGATGGAGACTCTGCGACTTTGGATAAATGGCACGGATCGCCTTTGGAAACCCGAAACCTCGGAGCTTACTTAGAGCAGAGCACGTTTGTGGGGCAGGTTGTGGCAGACATGACGAAACTCGAAGCCGTGCTGGTGATTGATCAAGCGGATGTAGAATTTGTTCAGCCTGAACAGGGCGTGGAGTTGCTTCTGCGGCAAGTGCCCGCGCGGTTGTTCAGCTCAGTTACCGGAGCGATCTCGCCCTCGGAAATGGAATCGTTGCCCAAGTCATTGTCTAGTCAATACGGTGGCGACATCGTGACCACGGCAGGACCAGGTGGAGCGAATGTTCCGCAAAGTACTAAGTATCGTGTCAACGTTCCCCTCGCCAATCCGGACGAGGTGATATTGCCCGGTTGCACGGGCGTGGCAAAAATACGAACTGGTTCACAAACCATTGGGCAGCGGATTTGGCGTTTGGGGGCTCGTACATTCCAGTTTGAGCTTTAAGAAGCTTGGTTTTCCCCGAAATATCCCGAGTAGCTGGATGGAGAAATTTCAATTTCGCCCCAGAAATGCCGGTTGATTTCAGCTCCCCAATAACGGATAATTCATCGCTGATCTGACGGCCTGCTTTTGAGTAAGCGGGCCTAATTTTTTTGGATCATTGAATCAAGCATCGAGCCAGGAGACACCCAGTGGAACGCGTCCCCATGACCCAGGCAGCCTACAACAAGCGTAAGGCTGAAATTGAAGAAATGGAAAACG
>JBLINZ010000036.1:0-23841 GCA_047639375.1 Mariniblastus sp.
ATAGTACCGGGGCGTCAGCGCGTGGATCAACGGATTTCGATTCGACCACAATGACCTGTGTATCGCAATTTGAAAGATGCTTGAACGCGGGGATGAGAAAGGTCGGCGAGAATCCCATGTTGGGAACTAGCGATTGCTCTAGGAGTGCCTCCCAGGCGACCGAGATCTCTTCAAGTGCCTCGACCGTATCGAGCCACCTCAATGTGAATTCACCACTGGGAGAACGGCTTGCCTGCTCCAAAACGTTTGCTGATTTAGCGTCGCGTATCAAGGTGCTGGTGGGGTTTAGGCGTTTGATCATTGGTTCGAGCTGTAGAAGGCGTGGGCAATAATAAGGCGTCGGCAATAGTCAGCAATAGTCGGTGCGTCGCTAACTTCATTGCGAATCATGTGCCGTTAAAAGATTGAGGGAGCTTGGGGTTTTTATTCAAATCTCTCAAATCGGTACAATCGGAATGTTCGTCAGCCAAAGGCCTGAGATTTTCGATGATTCACCGAAGCTTTCAATCGATGCATTCAAATGGGTTGCGGTCAAAATGTTTTGGCCGCCGGATCGGAAGCCCGAGATTGCTTTTTGCACGTGGTGAAATTACCTCCCAAAGCCCGCATCATGATGCCAAACGACCCTTTGTTGTGAGGGACGGTGATCAACCGGAGGATCCAATTGAGTGGATAGTTGCAGTACGATTCAGCCATGTTTACGCGTTGTGCGGTTCGGGAATCTGTGCGATCACCTAATTGATTCACATGTCGGGATTCTCACAGAAATTCCTGAAATGGTGAGGTAAAATCCGAGATTACGCGATCGGTTTCGTGTGATGTTTTTCCAAATTGACGATGTTTCGAGCGGCCTAAGTCATGATTCGATTTCGATGCCAAGACTGCGGGAAAAAACTAAAAGCGGATGAGACGATCATCGGCCGGAGGGTGGAATGCTCGCAATGCGGTCAAGTTACCAGAGTCCCCCAAACAGATAACTTGGCCCTGCCTGAATCCAAGCCGATCATGGCCAAGCCTTTGGGGGCCACTGAGTCGAAAAGCTTGTCGTCAAAACTAAATCAGCCATCGAGTCGACTTGAGACCTCCAAGCCAAAGCTCAAGAAGCCAAAGCTTGACAGAGAGACACCCGTCGACATTGGATTGCCTGAGTTGAACGATGACGAAGGGCCGATTGAAATGATTTCGCACGCTGCGCCCGAGGTTGCAATCGACGTGAACAAATTTGAGCCACGATTCAAATCTGCGAAAAAGTCCGAGCGGTCCCCGCTCACTCGGAATATTATTTTGGGTGTGGTCGGTTTTCTAATCCTTGCCGGGGGCGTCACGTTGGCTCTCTATCGTGGGCGGATCATGGACGCCTGGGCCAGTCTTTCAACAGACTATGCGCGATCTGAAGAAGTCTTGTTCTACCGCAACGCGGTGTCCAATTTGGAAAAAGCCCGGCGGCAGATGTATATCGCAGGGCGTTCATTGATCGCTCTCAAATCAGTTGACGCAGCTGAATCGGAAGAGATCGATTCCTACAATGAATCGATCATTGCGATGACCACCGGATCCAAAGTTTTGGATCAGTTCGAGCAACTCATTTGGGACGGCGAAGAGAATAAAGCCAAGGCGTTGTTGGTCAACACCGCAGTCGAGCTTGCCAACGTCCGCAAAGAAGTTGATCAGAAAACCGCATCGTACGTTGATAAATCGTATTAGCGGTGGGAGCTGGAGTCTGAATCCGAATCGACACGTCAAATGCCAATTCAGTTGGATTCTGACTTTCCAAAAAACATCATGTGTTGCCATGGAAGTTTGTCGAACTCTTTGACCAGCTTGAATCCATTGGCCTCTAATTCCAAGTTGACTTGGGCCTTGCTCATTTTATGAAGTGCCTTGATTGGAACTTTGGGGTCTTCTTCGCGGTATTCGACTAGCACGACAACACCGTCCGGTTTCAAGCTTTTGCGAATGGCTTTCAGCATTTCCGCTGGATGCGAAAATTCATGGTAGACGTCGACCATCAAGACCATGTCAAGTGTGTTGGTAGGCAGGTGTGGATTGTGGTACGAACCCAGGATTGGGATCACATTCTCGAGGCCTTGATCTTCCATGCGTTCACGCATGAAACCCAGCATTTCCGGTTGGACGTCGACGCCGACGACGGTCCCTTCTGCGCCGACCATTTTGGCCATGGAGAGTGAGTGAAATCCGTTCCCGCACCCCATGTCGCATACGGTCATGCCGGGGCGCAGTCCCAAGTTGGCGAGCATCAACGAGCAGCGTTCTTCGCGCTCTCGTTCATCGCGAATCAGCCACTCCGCTCCGGCGTAATGCATTGTCTGGGCCACTCGACGCCCCATGTAGACCTTGACTCCCGCGGGGATTTTTGAGGCTTGTTTATCGCTTTGGGGTTCTTGGTTGTCAAAAAGGTCAGTGATGCCTTGAATCGCATCGGGCACGTTGGTGTTTGAGATGGCTTTTTCGAGGGTCGTTTGAGCGACCGCTACCGACGTGCCTATCAGTGGAAATACAACGGCAAAGAAAAAGCAAAGTCGGATCAACCGTTTGCAGAATCCAAGCTGTGGACCTCGATTGGCGAGGCTTTGATTGGGCAATCGAAAGGCGTACAGATAGCGATTGGTTGACACGGTATTTTTCCTCAAAAAGCTGACTGAATCGAAACGTTCCAAACTCCAGTGGCGGTCTGCCGTTAGTCTGCCGCCGCGACTCTCCATCTCGAATTGAACATCCAAATCATCAATCCGAACAACACAACGTTGAGCAAGATTGTAAACGATACGTATCCGCCGAAGTGTCTTAAATCACTCAAAGGGTATCCAAAGAAATTGGCCACGCCCGATTCAGCTACCTGCCAGCCTTGCGTCGTTTCTGTGAAATCGTCCATGTAAATTGGAACATTGAACGCGGCGGAAAAGGGACTCGTGACCGTAAGTGAGTCGACGATTTCCGTCCCTCGCGTACGAGGGAAATAGGTGTTTCCAAAAAAACTGGCCGCCAGCGGGGCCACGTAGAGCAGTAAAATAACCGTGTAGGTTGCCATCAAGCTCCGGCTTGTTCGGCTGAACAACGTCGAGCAACACAATGCCAACATTGCAGTCGTCAAGCACGTCAGGGCAAAAATGACGAGGTAGGCAATGATCGTGGGGGTATTGGACCAGTATTCAGAAACCATGACCAACGCCAAGAAGACTGGCCAAAGTAAGAACGAAGAAAGCACGCTAGAGACACGCAAACCTGAGAGGAGTTTCCCCCAAAGGATCTCCCACGGCGTGATGATGGTCGTGAGCAGCAAGTCCAAAGTTTGTCGTTCACGTTCACCGGTCACACTACCCGCCGAAAATACAGGTCCGATCAAAATGTTGAACAGGATGACGTAGGAGATGTACCACGGGGCATAGTGCCGTTGGATATACAGGCACCAGGCCATGACCGGAATCGCAACCAACATGCTGATTTGAATCGCCAGTCGAAGCATTAGCGTGCCTTGACCGAAAATCTCACTCCGCATCTCTTTGTCGTAGACTGGGTTGGTGCCATCTTCCATCAGGGTGTCGCGTTTAGGCGGTGCGAATAGGCGATCGGGAAACTGATCACGTTGAATTACCAACCCAACGGCCTGGGCTGACTCTTGTTCTAAGTCAACGACTTCTTTTCCCTCGCTGCCAAAATCCGGCGGATAAAGCATCCGAGCGCAGCAAATGTAAAACAGTGAAATGGTGATCGCGGTGGCGATGCCTGGAATTACAACAATGGCTAGTTTGATCCGCGTCACGCCCAAGTCGCTCAATGAATACCAAAACAAAATTCCACACAACGCCATCGGCAGAATGGTCAGGTACGACACAACCAATGCAGAACTCGTCCGTGGGAAAAAGCTACCGCAAGCGACGCTAATCATTCCGAACGTAATCACGCTGGCGATCAAAGCCAGGTACGCCGCGAGGACTTCGTAGGGCGAAACACCCCCCAAGGGAAGACAAAGCAAAACGATGGGTAGCGATGCGAAAATCAAAATCGCAAGGTGAGTCAACGCCGCCACGAGTTTTCCCATCACAATCGCTTCCGGCCGGATCGGACTGGCCAGAAGCATCTCGTAAGTCGCGCGTTCTTTCTCGCCAGCGATTGCTCCCGCGGCAAAACTCGGGGCCATTAACGAGGCCAAGATATATTGTCCCAAAAAGAACAAGTCGACTAACGTACTGGTTGAGCCAGTTTTCGAGAGGTCGATCGCGAGGTCGTCTTTGGGCCACGCAAAATAGACAAGGCCTGCCAGAAGGACTTGGTAGAGCAGCAAAAGTACGAACGCTCGGGGCGTTCGCAGGTTCACCAATAGTTCCCGTTGCAAAACGGGGTTTTCAAACAGGTACATCGGCAATTCCGTTTTCGTCGAATCCATCAGCTTTCAATTGTAGACGTTGTCGAAGGGGCCTGCACTAGTCGGCGAAGGAAAGAGGCAGAAAGAACATACTAATCACGTGCAAAAAAACAGCCATGGGGTTCGAGCCCATGGCCATCGTTGGATCATTTTCGGTGGAAGGAAACATCTCGCTGTAACTAGTATTCGCGAGGGGAAACCTTGGCCTGCACACGGCCAGGTAGACCTTGGATTCGCAAGAATCCCTCTGCGTCGTCTTGGTTGTATGAGCCGCCGCCTTCCATCGTAGCGATTTGATCGTCGTAGAGGCTGTTGGGGCTACTGCGATCGGCAACTGAAATATTGCCTTTGTAGAGGTCCAAAGTTACGCTGCCGGTGACATTCTTTTGAGCTTCATGGTTGAACGCCAAAAGTGAATCTAATTTCGGACAGTACCAGAATCCGTAGTAAACCATCTCGGCAACTTCTGGGGACAATCGGTCACGTAAATGCATCAGGTCGCGATCCATCGTCAATTGCTCAATGTACCGATGAGCATCGTATAGAACGGTCATGCCGGGCGCCTCGTAGACTCCCCTGCTCTTCATGCCGACGAATCGGTTCTCGACCATATCGATTCGACCGATGCCATTCCGTCCGCCGATTTCGTTGAGCGTTTCAACCATGGCCAAGGCGGAGAGTTTTTCACCATTCACGGCGACCGGAACTCCGGACTCGAAATCGATCTTCACGGTTTCTTTTCGGTCGGGTGCTTCGGCGGGAGAGACTCCCATGCCAAACTCAACGACTTCCACGCCATTGACATCGAGTTCCTCCAACTGGCCGGCTTCGTAGCTGATATGCAGGCAATTTTCGTCGCTGCTGTAGGGCTTGGAAACGGAAGCTTTGACCGGGATGTTTTTCGCTTCGCAGTAAGCGATCAATTCGGTTCGGCCGGGGAACGCGTCTCGGAACTTCTTCATTCGCCAAGGCGCGATGACTTCGATGTTGGCATCCAGTGCTTCGGCAGCCAGTTGAAATCGACACTGGTCGTTGCCTTTGCCGGTGGCCCCGTGGGCGTAAACTGTGGCGCCGACTTCGCGTGCGACCTGAAGACAAACTTTTGAGATTAGGGGCCGAGCGATCGAAGTCCCGAGTAGATAAGGGCCTTCGTATTTTGCTTGCCAGGCCAGTACGGGAAAAGCGAAATCGCGACACATTTCTTCACGAGCATCGACGATCCGAGCCGATTTCGCGCCGGCGTCTTCGGCTTTTTTCAAGATCGCTTCACGGTCTTCGCAGGGTTGCCCCAAGTCGACGTAAACCGCGTGGCATTCATAGCCTTGGTCCATCAGCCAACCCAAAATAACCGAGGTGTCCAATCCGCCCGAATAAGCAACTACGCAACTGGTCATCTTTTTCTCTACCCTGTTGGACCTGACGAATAGATTTCCGCCAAGAATGTCTGTGAATTCGAAAGCACGATTGTAGTTCAAACGCGGCACTTGTAACATCGGAGACCATCGACAAGATAAATTCTCCACCGGCGATTGATTGAGAGACCGACATGATAAACGCACATGAGTTTCAGCAGGCCGCCAAACAGTTCCGGGCCGGGCGAATCAGCCTAAAAGAATTCACGGATTTCGTCATGGCCGGTAGTCCGACCCGCAAGCCCAATAAAGAGGCAAAGCGACGCCCTTCAGCTGCTGGGGGCGGTGATCAGCCGGCTCAAGCCGACGATTCGACAGCTCCATCCAGCGTGAATGAGTCCCCTGCCCTTACGCCGATTTCGCCGCGGCCATCACAGGCTCACAAAGGCGATTTTGGGCGAGTTTTGGCGATCGGTGGGTCGGCAGGAATGGCCGGGGCGATTGGGATGACCGGGTTAGCGGCACTGCGAAGTGGCTCTGGATTGGTCAAGGTTGCGGTCCCAGAAATGGTTCAGGGGGTCGTCAGCGTTCTCAATCCATGTCTGATGACGATTGGCTGTTTGGCGGAAGGCGACTATTTTCATGGAGCCTCGGAGAACGTGCTCTCGCAGCACGCCGAATGGGCGGATGTGGTAGCTTTGGGACCTGGCATGGGCCGTGGCGACGCACAGAAATGGATCGTTAAAAAACTATATGCTGAGCTCCAGCAGCCGATGGTCGTCGACGCAGACGGGCTCAACTCGCTGGTCGACGGGCAAGTTGATTTGAATCAGCATGAGGGACAGCGTGTGCTGACCCCGCACCCCGGCGAGTTCCAGCGATTGGCGGGCACCCGATATACCAACCGAGCCAAAATGGAAGCCGCCGCAACGCAACTTGCCGATTCGGCCAATGTGGTCGTGGTGCTCAAGGGAAGCAAAACATTCGTGACCGATGGCAAGACGATCTATCGAAATCAATCCGGGAATCCTGGGATGGCAACCGCAGGCTCCGGTGACGTGCTGACCGGCGTGATCACGTCCTTGATCGGCCAAGGTTTATCTCCCTTCGAAGCCGCTAAGCTGGGCGTTAACTTGCACGGCGCCGCGGGAGATTTTGCCGCTGAGTCAGTGGGAGAAGCTTCATTGATTGCGACTGACGTGATTGACGCACTTTCACTTGCGTTCAAAAAACATTCAGCCGGGCGAGTGGGGCCCATCGGTTTTTGAAGCTTTCGTGTCCCTCGTGGGTGCCTCGTCTTCGACGTTATTCGCCTGCGCCACAATCGCTCTGCGTTTGTCACTAACGTCTGCCGGCTCGTCGTTAAACGGTCTGACGCTCGCCAAATCGCCTGACGACATGGCAAGCAATCTCGCCTGACTAAATCGTCAAGGTCGACTTTGGATCGAACTCGTATACTATATCCTTCAAGTCAACAGTTCGAAACAAAGTGGTAATGAGATGTCCAATTCGACTCGCAAACTCGAGCAACTTGAATTCAACAACCGATTCTCGGACAGCTTGCCAGCCGATCCAGATTTGACCAACGGGCGACGACAGGTTGTTAACGCTTGCTTTTCTCGAGTCCATCCAACTCGCGTGAAATCGCCGCAGGTGGCTGCGGCGTCTCACGAAGTCGCCGAATTGATAGGGCTCGATCCTAGCGAGTTTGGAACCGATGCATTCGCTCAAGTGTTTGGTGGAAATCAATTGCTGGATGGGATGGATCCGTTCGCGATGTGCTACGGCGGTCATCAATTTGGTAACTGGGCGGGGCAACTGGGCGACGGCCGAGCGATCAATCTTGGCGAAATTCAAACTTCTGCAGGCCAGCATTGGACGTTGCAATTGAAGGGGGCCGGACCGACTCCGTATTCACGAACGGCCGATGGGCTAGCGGTGCTGCGATCGTCGATTCGGGAGTTTTTGTGTAGTGAAGCGATGTTTCATTTAGGGGTTCCAACGACGCGTGCTTTGTCGTTGGTGACGACGGGTGAGCCGGTGATGCGTGATATGTTTTACGACGGGAATCCCAAGTACGAACCGGGCGCGGTGGTTTGTCGGGTTGCGCCTTCGTTTACGCGATTTGGGAATTTTCAGATGCTGGCGGCCCGCGATGAAATTGACAATTTGAAAACGCTGGTCGATTTTACGATCCGTTCCGACTTTGCTCATCTTGGCGAGCCGTCTCCTGAGGTCTATGCCCAATGGTTTGAAGAAGTCTGTCGTAAGACTTGCGACATGGTGATCCACTGGATGCGAGTCGGATTCGTCCATGGCGTGATGAACACCGACAACATGTCTATTCTTGGATTGACGATAGACTACGGTCCCTACGGCTGGCTTGAGGATTACGATCCTGGGTGGACTCCCAATACCACCGATGCGTCTGGTAAACGGTATCGATTCGGCAATCAGCCTGTAGTGGCCCATTGGAATTTGTATCAGTTGGGGAATGCCCTTTTGCCATTGATGGAGGATCCCAAGCAGCTTCAGAACGGACTCGATGTCTACTTGAGTTTGGTGGAATCGCGGGCAAACGAAATGCTGGCCAGCAAATTAGGGCTGGTTGAATACTCCGCTAGTACCGATGAGGCTCTCAAGCATGAGTTGTTCGAAATCCTGACGCTGACGGAAACCGACATGACGATTTTCTATCGTCGATTGGCTGACGTAACTGCCGCTGGACCGGTGGATGCGAACGATGCTTCACCGGGGATTCCAGAGGTCCTCATGGAAGCGTTTTATTCGCCGGCCCAAGTGGTCGGTGACGTGGAATTGCGTTGGGCGAAGTGGATACACGATTATCGTGCGAGAATCGCAGCAGATGGTGTGCCGGATGGTCAGCGACGGACGCGAATGAATCGAGTCAACCCAAAGTTCGTTCTGAGGAATTACTTGGCACAATTGGCCATCGATAAATCGGAAGCCGGTGACCACTCGCTGGTCAACGAACTGCTCGAGATCTTGAGGCGTCCCTACGATGAGCAGGTTGAGCAAGAGCAGTATGCGGCCAAGCGTCCGGAATGGGCACGAAATCGAGCCGGGTGTTCGACATTGTCTTGCAGTTCGTAGGCTTCAAGCGTAACAAGCAAAAAACGAGCACAAAAAAGTGTGCCGAGAGAAAGTGGCCGACGTTAAAACAATTAAGTTAACCGCCGCCCAATCCCCTCGACACGAAACATCCGTGCTGATTGCTGACTCGACTTCATATCGATAAAACGAATATCGCTTACCGAAGAAATGATACAAGTAGGGCTTGGACAAACGGCGCATAACCGCCAATCTGGTCGTTCAGTTCGTTCACGTCCCATGAGCGTTGGCCTGGCTGAGTTAGGGGTGTCGATCGTCTTGGGAATGGATTCGGCTTGTTTTTAGGTACTCGATGCCTAGTTTTCACCTGCAAAACAGAGCTCTTTGCTTTGGGCACTGTCGATGGTGCGTGGAATCAATAGAATTGCCAAGGTTTCAATCAACCGAATGAGTCCATGAAAAAAATCACTTATCAATACGATGTTATTGTCGTTGGAGCCGGGCATGCAGGAACCGAAGCCGCCGCGGCGTCTGCCCGGCTTGGCGCCCGCACGGCTTTGATTACGACGAATCTGGATACGGTTGGCCAACTGAGTTGTAACCCCGCGATTGGTGGCGTCGCCAAGGGGCATTTGGTGCGCGAAATTGATGCCCTTGGTGGCTTGATGGGGCGTGCAATCGATGCGACTGGAATTCAGTTTCGAATGCTGAACATGCGCAAGGGGCCGGCCATGCATAGTCCACGCTCACAAGCTGATAAAAAGGGCTATCAAAACTGGGTCAAGGCAGAGATTGAGCATCAAGAGAATCTCGAGCTTCGGCAAGAGGTCGTGCTTGATATACTGACCGAGCTGGTCGATGGCCAGGAAACCGCGGTTGGCGTCAAGGTTTTAGGCGACGTGGAATATCGTGCACCGGCCGTTATTTTAACGACCGGGACGTTCCTGTCGGCTTTGATGCACACGGGCGAAGCCAAAACCAAAGGCGGTCGCGCCGGCGAAGGCACCACGACAGGGATCAGTGCGGCGCTCAAACGACTAGGGTTTGAGCTGGCACGTTTCAAGACGGGAACACCACCGCGTCTCAATGGCCGTACGATTGATTATTCCAAAACAGAAATTCAACCGGGAGATGACAACCCCGAGCCGTTTTCTTATCTCACTGACGAACTAAAAGTAGAGCAGATCCCCTGTTGGATCACGTTTACTAATCCCGACGTCCATCAGTTGATTCAGGATAATCTGCATCGAGCACCGATGTACAGCGGTCAAATTCAAGGCAGCGGGCCACGGTATTGTCCTTCGATCGAAGACAAAGTCGTTAAGTTTGCCGACAAGGATCGGCATCAATTGTTTCTGGAGCCCGAAGGCCGTGACACATTGGAAATTTACGTGAATGGCGTTTCAACAAGCCTTCCTCGCGACGTTCAAGATCAGATGTTCAAGCTGATTCCGGGGCTTGAGAACGCTCAAATCATGCGCTACGGATACGCGGTCGAATACGATTTTTGCCCGCCCGATCAATTACGATCGACCTTAGAGACCAAATCCGTCGATGGATTATATTTCGCAGGGCAAATCAATGGCACGACTGGCTACGAAGAAGCTGGGGCCCAGGGCTTGATTGCGGGGGCCAACGCCGCTTTGAAATTGAACGGCGGTCAAGCATTAGTCGTCGATCGTGATAAGGGGTACATCGGGGTCCTGATTGATGACTTGGTGACGTGCAGCGTTGACGAGCCCTATCGAATGTTTACCAGCCGAGCCGAATATCGTTTGCTGCTTCGACAAGACAACGCCGATCGCCGGCTGACTCGCGATGCCCACGCAATCGGCCTGGTCGCAACCGAGCGAATCGAACGGCTTGAGAAGAAAGAGTTGGAGATCGAGCGAGTCAAGCTACTTCTTGACAGTCATCGTGTGGAGGGAGCCTTGTTGACCAAAGTCCTCAAACGAACGAAAACGGAATGGGCTGAATTGGTTGAGCATTTACCAGAATTGGGCGAGGTTGATGGGGAGGTTCGCCGTCAAGTCGTTTACGACATCAAGTATTCAGGTTATGTGACCCGGCAGCAGGCGACGATTGACAAGCACAAGCGGTTGGCGGGCAAAAAGATCCCCGACCATTTCGACTATCAAGGCCTCACGCATCTTCGCAATGAAGCGAAAGAGAAGCTCACACGTTTTCGACCTGCCAGTCTTGATCAGGCCCAGCGAATCAGTGGAATCACGCCTGCGGATATCGCGATGGTGATGCTTCATTTGGAAGGGAAATCCAAATAGTGTGCCCCGTAATGTTTGCTCAGTCACGGTCGTGTCTAGTTGCTAAGTGTTAAGATACAAAACCTATCTAGTTTCAACTTCAACAGTTCCTCAGTTTTTATAGAGACGATCATGACCAGAAACCACCTGCGCTCAAGCCTCTTGTCCACGCTCGTATTGTTGGCTTGCTTTGTCAGTGGCCCATCCGTGTTTGCTCAACAGGACGTGCTTGAGGCATTGCAACCGTCGTTGAACAAAATTGATCAGGGGACCGTCACCTCGACCGTGACGTTTCTCGCATCTGATGCAATGAAGGGCCGCGATACGCCGTCGGCTGAATTGACCATTGCCTCGCATTACGTTGCCGCTCGATTTCGTGGAGCCGGTTTGAAGAGCATGGTCGATGACGGTTCCTATTTTCAAACACACGAAATCGCCACGACCTCGATTGCGTCCGAAGGAATTGTCGCGACTCGCGATGGGAAAGCCATGGAGCACTTTGGGATGCTCAGTGCGAATTCAGAGCCGATGAGTTATGTCGGTGAAATCACGATGGTTACCGGTGAGACGCCCAAGGATCAAAAGTTTACGGGGCCCGTTTCGGTAGTGATCGAGAAATTTGGATCGCGTCGTGATCAAAGCAACGCGATGCGGACGATGGCTCGACTGCGTCAGAATGGAGCGACCGCGATCTTGGTTCAAGTCGCTCCGGATCATCGGCTTGTGCAGCAAGCTGGTAATGCCTCGAAACCACGCATGGTCAATCCACGAGGCGGAGCTGCTGGGCATGTGTTGTTGATTGCCAAGCAGAATGTTGGCGGTGAAATTGCCTTGGAATTGCCACAACAGTCCACGAGTTCGGCCACGGTTTACAACGTGATGGGAATGTTGCCTGGGAGTGATCCTGAGTTGTCTCAAGAAGCGATTATCATTTCGGCTCACTTGGATCACATTGGGCAATCAGGATCCGTTGGAGACACGATCAACAACGGAGCGGATGACAACGCCACAGGAGTTACCGCCGTTTTGAGCTTGGCAGATGCC
Source organism: Mariniblastus sp. (assembly GCA_047639375.1). Lineage (GTDB taxonomy): Bacteria > Planctomycetota > Planctomycetia > Pirellulales > Pirellulaceae > Mariniblastus. The sequence goes on from JBLINZ010000036.1 coordinate 12,114, forward strand.
TACGCTGCGATGCCTGAGGCGCCCAAGCGAACAGTGATTTTCATCACGTTTTGGGGGGAGGAAAAAGGGTTGCTAGGTTCGAGGCATTATTGTGCCAACCCAGTGTGGCCCCTGGAAAAAACCGTTGCTAACATCAATATCGAAATGATTGGCCGTCCTGAGCCAGGTGCCAATGGCAAATGTTGGGGGACAGGCTGGGACAAATCAGATCTCGGTGAATTGATGGCGGTTGGAGCCAAAGACGTCGGTGTTTTGATTTTTCAACACCCGACGTTTAGCGGCGATATGCTGTACCGCGCCAGCGACAACGCTCCCTTTGTTGATAAGGGGATCGTGGCCCACAGTTTCTCGGCCGGATCGTTGCACGACGACTACCATCAGCCGGGCGACGAATGGGAAAAACTCGAACTCAAGCACATGACTTTGGTTATTAAGGGCCTGTTTACGGGGTCATTGCCAATCGCCAATGGCGACGTCACGCCGAAAAAACGCTAAACGCGATTCGGCGGAATTCGAGATGATTATCAGCACCGTGAAAGCGGTGCTGATTCTATTTTGAGTCATGATGGATGTGGCCGTTGGAATCCAAGTGAGAGCTGTCGTCTGTTGATCAACCGGCAGGATGCGTTCCTGTCTTGCTCAGGATTAGATCCACGCAGCTAGGAAATTGGAGCACCACGTTGCTCATTTTTTCTTGGTGACCGGCTCGTCGTGGTTGACTTTTCGGACGGCGTTGCCTTGACCAGAGTCCGCAGGTACGTCGTTCTCAATACGACGTTTTTGGATCGGCTGAAACACGTAAGGTCGTTCGTATCTCACGGAGGTGGGAGGCGGCTCTGTGAGCGTGGATTCATTCTTCGAATCGCTGATCAGGCGACGTTCGCCTGCCGTCTCCGACGAGAACAAGTTCGCATCGACAGATAGTTTTTCGATCGTGGGTGGCGGTGGAAGTTCTTGGCCAGCGAATCGAGTGCCTTCATGAATGGTGCCTCGTTGAAAAGGACCTGCACCGAAGTACCAATTGTTGCGGCTCGTGCTTTCGGCTCGCGCAACTCCCGATTGCCAAACGGCTTGACGCGTTTCTCGGTCGTAAGCAAACACGATTACCTTGGCGATTCCAGTTTGAGCATTGCTTTTACCAAATGAGATTTCGGGGATCGCCGGGAGCGGGGCACTGGAAAGTATCGCGGCTGCACTCGTTAAGGAGCCTGATTGCGGGATCCCATAGACGACATCGTGGCCATCGGTTCCTAATGCTCCCACGCGCGGTTCAATGATAATGCTGGCTTTTTCTTCACTGTCTTGGATCAGGCATTGGGCAGCGGTTAGCTGCTGGCGAAGCGAGCTGATGATGTAATCCGAGTTGACGAAACCGGTGCCTTTGACTGACCGTAGGTAAGTCGTATCGAGAAATACGTTTTCGCCCCGCAGGACGCGGAAATCAATTTGGCTGATCGCGCTATCAACGGCGTCCGACATGAGCAGCTGCTCGGTTGCCATTCTGGTCGTCGTAGTCCCGCAGCCCGACAAAACTAGCGCGACGGAGGCAAGCCACGCCCAGCCGAGGATGGACGCGCGACGGCAAGTCATTTGAGTTGTGAAAATGCGTCTCATGTAAATGGTATGCAACGAACGAATTCGGTCTCCGATAATCCAAGGTCCGCCGGTTTCGTGGCGGTCGCGGACTATAGTTAACAACGCACGACGGCGAAACGGATATATTTCAATTCTGTTTAATAGAATACACAACTGGGGGCTTTCGCCGATTGAAGATCCTCGGCGTGGAAAAGGGCGTGTTGATCTAGCGGTCTTCCGTCTGGTAGGCAGTAGACAATCAGGGCGGTGCTCGGTGGCAAACGCGTCAGGGCTTGCCAGGCCTCGCTGAATGGCCCAGTGTGTCGAGGTAATCTGTCTCTGACGCGGTTAATCGCGTGGGGGCCAAGTTACTAATAGGCCAAGGCGACTAGGGGGCCGAGTGTATTTTTCATTCAAGGTTTTTACGAGCTTCAATTGACCAAGCCCTCTTAGGCTGTGGAGAGTGGCTAAACGACGTTCGGTTCGTAGCTTCGTATTTGTTGCCATAAGCGGAATGAATAGTAAGCTGAGATTAGGCGGTTTGGGCTTGTGAGTGGGAATAGAAAATTTCAAAATTCTTGCTTGAAAATCGATAAGTACGGATTTTGTATGGGTTTAGGTCATTCCAATCAATCTTGACCGGTTCGGCAGGGTAGATATAATTCGGTCGCGTTGGCAAGATTGGCAACTTCGGATAGTGTGGTCAAAATTGCTGAATAGCACGGATTAGTAGTTTGTGGTGAATACAGTGTTTGATGAGTCTCACCACGGAATCTAAAAAATCGGAAGTGAAGCCGGCGAGTTGATCGTTGGCCACCCGACCACCTAGGGAGAGGATGGTTCATGATGAGTACCAAATCAGTCTTTACAACCGGCGAAGCGGCCAAGATTTGCAAGGTTAGTCAGCAGACGATCATTCGTTGCTTTGACAACGGCAGTCTGAAAGGTTTTCGAGTACCTGGCAGTCGGTTCCGCCGGATTCCCCGCGAGCAGCTCTATTCATTCATGAAAGAGAATGGAATTCCAACGGATGCACTTGAGAGCGGCAAACGCAAGGTCTTAATTGTTGACGACGATGAGGAATTGGTAGAGTTGATGACTGACGTGTTTGCCCGGGACAATCGATTTGAAATCAAGTCTGCTAATAACGGGTTCGGGGCGGGGATGTTGGTCAAGGACTTCCGTCCGGACTTGATCATTCTCGACGTCATGCTTCCCGATATCAATGGTAAAGAAGTTTGCCAGCGGGTTCGTAATGATCCGACGATGAAAACAGTCAAGATCATTTGCATCTCCGGGATGGTTGAGCAGGACAAGATTGCTGACCTCCGCGCAGCGGGAGCAGATGATTTCATGAACAAGCCATTTTCGGTCGACACATTGCTCGAACGTGGATGTGAAATGCTTGATATGGATAAAACCAATACTGCCGCTGGCTAACCGATCGTTAGCCACGGTCAAGAAGGGCACATGATGGTGCCGTCACTGCAACTGGCCCGACTTTGTGTCGTCGCCATTCGCAAAACAACCGCACCACGGCGATGTCGTTGGTGCGTTTTTTGTGACTTGGATTTCAGGGATTCTAATAGGTGAAGCGTGCATTGGCTTTTAATGCGTTCTATTGATGAATCGGAGTCGGCATGTTTGGTGCCCTGCCCGACCGTCGATTTGCTGCGGTTGATCACGACTGTTGCGGATCGCGATTGCTCGAAACAGCTGCATCAGTTGCTGCGGACTAACCCCGCCCTGCTGTTGTTTGCGTTGAATGAGCATCGTTTGGATTGCCAATTCGCCCCACGCTCGGCTACGAAGTTAGTCGCATGGTGCCGATCAAATTTGGTGCCAGCGATCGGCAGTTGCGTGCTCTCGGACTTAAAACGCGGCGACGTGCCATTGGAATCTGAATTCCCGCGCCGTCGCCAGCTCGACGAGTTCTTCGCAGATTTCTTGCGCTGTCGCAATCACAAGAAAATCAGGAAGTCGCTGCGGCGTTTTCTGCAGATGTTTGCGGGTGCAAAAAAATCAGAGGCTAAGCATTGGGTGAGCGCCGTATTAGGAAGCGGAATTCGAGCCGACCAATTCAAATGCAAACGTGTTCGACGGGAAGAAACTCGCGCGCAAGTCATCGATGTTTGGCGTTCACAGCCTGAGTTTCCTTTCGACGTCGAGGCGTTGATTGATTTGGGGGTTGCCCAGTTAGAGAATGAGCAACTGTTTGAGCGTCGACTGCTTGAAGAGAAACTGGCTTCGATGAAGCAGTTAGCGTACGGTGCCAGTCACGAGATCAATAATCCGCTGGCGAATGTGGCGACGCGAGCTCAGACCATGCTCACGACTGAATCAGATCCTGATAAACGGCATAAGCTGGCCGTGATCTACGAACAGGCAATTCGAGCTCACGAAATGATTTCGGATATGATGCTGTTCGCCCATCCGCCAGCTCTCCAGCGTCAAACGCTTTCGCTGCGGTTGTTGATGGCTCGAATTTCCAAGGAACTTGAACCGTTACTAACCAAGGTCCCTATTGAGTTTCGAATGATCATGGGGCCGAACGTGGATCGAGCGAATCTTGATGCGACGCAGTTTTTGGTTGCGATCAAAGCGTTGGTCTGCAATTCGATTGAGTCACTGTCGGCGCCGCCCAATGTGACTGCCGAGCGAACTCAGCAAATCGTGTTGCGACTTGACTCGAGCCTCAATGGAGATTTGGTGGTTGAAGTCGCTGATGACGGGCAAACCATCGAGCGGGGGGTCGCGAGGCACATGTTTGATCCGTTTTACTCTGGCCGAGAAGCGGGACGGGGGCTCGGTTTTGGGTTGTCCAAGGCTTGGACGATCGCCAAGCTGCATCACGGTTCGTTGAGTTATCAAGCGATTCGGGGCACGGGCAATCGATTTATTTTAAGGATTGCGGACGCTAATCCCTCAGTCAAATCCGTTTCAGTTTCGGCTTGTTCCACAATTGCGATCTGTAATTCTCAAGGCAAGATCGAGGGTGAAGCCGCCTGAGCGTCGACGGCTCGCAGTGCGATTGCTCAAGATTGAGGCGTTGCCTTGATTGACAGCCGCAGGTTGGCGCGAAAAATGGTGGCTTGTGGATTCTCGTAAGCTTGCAAGGCGGCGAGTGGCTGACCGAATGGATCCTAGCTTCGCTCGAACGCATCCAAAATAAACGATTGAAAAACGAATATATGAATACTGACCTGAGCGAATCAAAGCAACCGACTTTGCCTGCTGCGCTTCTGCCGATTGTTGTATTGATCACATTATTGGGTGTCAACGTTTTTCTATACGGTGAAGACTCGTCCTACGGTCCCAATCAAATTGCATTGTTGATGGCCGCCTCTGCAGCCGCGATTGTCGGGCTCCTGATCAAGGTTCCGTTTCCAAAGATGATTGGTGGCATTGAAAGAGCCATTGGTTCGGCGCTCTCTGCGATGTTAATTCTGCTCCTGATTGGGTCACTAGCGGGAACCTGGATGATGAGCGGTGTTGTTCCGGCCATGATTTATTATGGCTTGGATGTCTTGAACCCCAAGATTTTTCTGGCGGCGTCTGCCGTAATTTGTGCGATTGTTTCGGTGGCGACGGGAAGTTCCTGGTCGACGGTGGCGACGGTTGGGATTGCTCTCTTGGGAATCGGTTCGGCGCTCGGCATCAGCGAAGCCTGGGCCGCGGGAGCGATCATCTCGGGTGCTTATTTCGGCGACAAGATTTCGCCACTCTCCGATACGACGAACTTGGCTGCCGCCATGGCTGGTACGAATCTGATTACTCATATTAAATACATGCTATGGACCACGGTTCCCAGTTTCTCGATTGCACTGATCATCTATGTGGTCGTCGGATTTGGGGCGGAACCATCCGCAATGGCCATCGATACATCCGCGTTGAAACAAGAAGTCGCTTCGCATTTTGATACTCTTAGTCCGGTGCTGTTTTTGGTGCCGCTGTCGGTTTTGGTAATGGTCTTGATGAAAGTTGATGCCGTAGCGGCGTTGTTTGTCGGCGCGGTATTGGGCGGGGTGTTCGCGATTATTTTCCAGCCGTCAATGATCACCCGAATTGCTGGACTTGATCAAGTTGAAGTGGTTTCGGAAGTCGAAGGCGAGGCACCTACGATGGTCGAGCCGAGTTATTTCAAGCGTTCCTATATGGCATTCGTGAATTCCATGGCTTTTGAAACGAAGGGGGTTTCCGATGATGACGCGAAAAATGTCGAAACGGAATTAGCAACTGCGAAACTGGAAAGCGCCCGGCGGCAGACTTCGAATCCCAACATGACCCAAGCCGAACTGGACGAATCAGAGCTCGTGTTGACTGATTCGTTTGCTGGTTTGGAAGCCAAACTGGAAACCAAAACTTCGGCGGCAAAATTGCTCAAAGGAAAGGGCATGGTGGGAATGCTGAATACAATCTGGCTGATCATCACGGCGATGTGTTTTGGCGGAATCATGGAAGCTTGCGGGTTGCTCAAACGAATTACTGATCCATTGGTTGGAATGGCTCAATCGACTGGATCGCTGATAGCGACCACCGCAGGAAGTTGTGTGTTTGTGAATGCGACGGCCTCCGATCAGTATCTAGCGATCGTTGTGCCAGGGCAAATGTTTAAAGAGACGTATGAAGAACGTGGGTTGGCTCCAGAAAATCTCAGTCGAACGCTTGAGGACGCGGGCACCGTGACTTCAGTCTTGATTCCTTGGAACACCTGCGGAGCCGCTCAGAGTGCTGTCCTAGGTGTTGGCGTGCTGACCTTCGCTCCCTTTTGCTTTTTCAACTGGATCAGCCCGTTGATGACCATCGCGGTTGGATTCTTGGGGATCGGCATTCGTAAATTGAAAAAGTCTGACGTCAAATAATCTCGAATTGCAATATGGCATTCATTAAGTATCTCGATCCGGCTCAGATCCCGGCCGCCGACCGAGTGGCCGACAACGACAATATTCTTCAAATTCACGGCGTGCATAGTCGCGTCTTGAAGTTGCATTACGACCTCTATCTCGAATTGATGCATCGCGAAGGGCCTGTCTCCCGCGTGCAACGCGAGATGATCGGGACCGTCGTTTCGTCGATCAATGGGTGCGTTTACTGACGCGAACACCATGGGCTGGGTCTCAGCCGCGAACTCAAAAAAACGGGCGTGGATTCTGCTGTGGCAACGGCAACCGTTGACTCGCTGAAATCGGAATACACACAGGCAGATTTGTCCCCAACCGATCGGGCGATGCTGGATTATTCTGTCAAACTCACCAGAGCTCCCGAGTTGATGGTGGCTGAAGACGTGACCCGACTACGTGAATTCGGTTTTGATGACCGAGCGATTCACGACATTTGCTCGATCGTCGCTTATTTCGCGTTCGTGAACCGAATCGCTGATGGCTTGGGCGTCCAGTTGGAGTCTCAGTTTGGTGGCTAATTGCTAGCCAACCTTGCTGTCAGGCACTCGTATTTGCATTTTGAAATTGTGGCTGTTTCGTCCGAGAAAACGTGATTTGAAACTTGAGCTTGGCCAGCCATTTTTATTCTGCTAATGATTGTTTACGAATTGGTCCGGTTGCACCGGCCAATCGCAGCGGTGTAGACCGGCGAGTCCGGACCGACGATCAAAACTAGTGCGGCAATGCCGATGGTTGTCTGTCGAAAGCCGCGAAGACGGCCACCCATCTTGAGGAAGTTCATGATCCGATTTACCACAAAAATTTGTCTTGCGTGCCTTGTTTACACGGTAGGAGCCAACTGCGCGCCCACGGTTTTAGCGCAGCAAGGGTCAGGGCAAACGCTGAATCAGTCGCGAGCGGATCTCGAACGATTACTTGATTCGAGGACGAATGCCAGTCGTGCAAATACTTCTAATCGTACTCCCCAGGCCCGTCAAAATAACACTTCATTTTATCGGCAGGCGTCAGCGAGAACTGATGTGTATGCTTATCCCGTCCAAACCCCACCTCGTGGCTTGGGTGCGATGGGAGTTAACAACGCGTTGAATCGCAGTAATTCGAGTGCTCGTGTCGCCAGCCAAATCAATTCCGGCTCAAACGACGTAACGGGAAACCTAGGCGCACGCAATCGCGGGTTCAGTCAGGCCCCAGCTTACAACCCAAATCGAGCGGCCACCGCCGGCGTACGAGTTGCTCGCAATCCAGGTTCACGAAGCCCAGTTGAGCAGCAGGTTTCATCGACGCTGCCGCAGCGCCAAAGCGTGATGCGACAGAACTTGGATCCACAAACGAACGCGTCTGCGGTCGCTCCCATGGGGGGCCTTGGTGGCGTCACTCAGGCCCAGCAAGCGCAGGCTCAGGCCAACCTCCTGGCCCGTCAGGCTCAGGATCAGCAGCTCCAAGCCCGGCAGACTTATGCTCAAGCGCAGCAGGCTCAGGCGTTGGCTTCTCAAATGGCTGTGAATTCAGGAGCGGCATCGGCGTTTCGCCAAACCGGATATCCGCAAACGAATTTGGGGTTGGGTGGGCCGTTGGCTCGAACAGCGCAGAACGGCAATTGCCCTCCGGGGTACACGCCTGTCGGAGCCGCTTATCAAACGCCCGCGTTGAGCCCAAGCGTCGGCTCGGGATTGCAAGTTCCACCTTTGAATATTCAAGTCCCAGGCCAGCCTCAGGGAGGTCAGTTCTATGGCCAATTGCCTGGGCAACCGCCGGCGGGGTTGGGAACGCCACAATTCGGCGCCCAAGGGGCTCGTTGGTGGACGCCATTTGTATCCGGCTCGGGTGTTTATACACCACTCTTGAAACTTCAGTACATGCCAGCCGGATCGTATCTGGGCCAAGGCGTCATTGGTCAGCCCACGGCGTACGTGAACGGACAGCCGGTCCGAAACTTACTGCGTTACATTTCGCCATAAAATTAGCATAGGCTTCCGGCGTTTCCAGCCTGTTTTATGCTTTGAGAAATCCCTGAAGAACCTGTGAGTTTTCCGTGGTGGAAAATCGGGTGTTGCCACTCAAGCACCGGCTACCGTCTGCGATCATTGGTAGTCGCCTTTCGCTCAGTTGCCAAGACCGGTCGGGGGCCGAAAGGCGCCGTCAATGCGATATCGCTCAGGTCAAAATTTCACTGCTCGCAAGGCCGCTGTCCCGGCGGCATATCTGCTTTCAAGCAAAATGGGCACTGCTTTGGATTGACGTCGTCATCGTCTTCCATTTCGTCGCTACGGAATCCTACCGTATCTCGCCAGCCGCAGTCCATGCACTTCAATTCCCAAGCGTCGATCGTTAGGTTTTCCGACTCAAAGTGGTTATACTTGCAGACCAACGGGCACTCATCTCGGTCTCCCTGCATGCATTTGCCGTTGGGGGGAGTTAAGGGTTTCACAGCGACTCCAGTAAGTATATTCCAGACCATTCGATTCTCTTGGGCGAATCATTAAACTAACGGTCCGAGAGCGGGCAGTACAGAGTTGCGTCCACAATAATCATTACTTTTTCAAGTTGGCATTTGCCGGAAATCATCACCATGAAACTGTTGATCACGAAAACAAAAGCGTTGGCTGTGAGTATCGCATTGAGTGCTGTCTGGGGTTTGGTTTGCCCAATGGTCAACGGGCAGTTGATTCCGCCGGCGGGCGGTGGAAGCGGGATCGTTAGTTCAGCCAATGCCGAGAACATGGGCTTGATTTTTGACGTGGAAGACGGATTCGTTTCCTTGTTTAACGGCCAGGATCTTGACGGCTGGGACCAAAAGAATGGAACCGCAGTTTACGAAGTCAAAGACGGAACGATTCTCGGTACGACCGTCGTGGGAAGTCCCAACTCATTTCTTTGTTCTGAAAAAGAATACAGCGATTTCGATTTGCGATTCGAAGTCAAAGTCGACGTGGGGCTTAATTCCGGCGTCCAGATTCGCTCGTTGAGCAAGCCAGGCTATCAAAAGGGACGCGTTCACGGTCCGCAAGTTGAAATTGAATCGGATCCGGGTGAAGCAGGCTATATCTATTCCGAAGCCACCGGTCGAGGCTGGGTTAGCCCCACACGAGTTCAGCGGAATGTATTCAAGAACGACGATTGGAATCGATACCGCGTGCTGGCCGATGGCAGTCGAATCCAAGTTTGGATCAACGGACATATGATCGAAGATCTCGAGATGCCCGCTGTTGAATCGACCCAAGGATTCTTTGGCCTGCAGGTTCACTCCATTCCTAAAAACAAGGGCCCCTTCAAAGTCCAGTGGCAGAACATTCGGATCAAAGAACTTGATGGTTCCGAGACTCGCACCATTGAGGCCATCAATGGAACACCCGTTGTCGACGGGAAAATAGATGATGCTTGGAAGAACGTGCCGCGTCTGATAACGGATCGCAAAGTCGAAGATCTTTTTGAATTGGAAGCGGGACAGACGCCATCGACCGCTTGGGTTAAGTGCATGTGGGATGACGGGCACTTATATTGCTTGGCCGAAGTCACCGACTCAAAAATTAATGGCGAAGCTGAAAACGAATGGGATCGCGACGGCGTTGAATTCTTTGTCGACGGTAACATGGCCAGGTCAAGTCAGTATGATTTTGATGACGCCCAATATCGCACTGAGCCAAGCGGAAACAATTCTGCAGGACCTTCAAGCAATTTGGAAAACTACCAATCTGCCGTCACGAAAACCGAAACGGGATACATTGTAGAAGCCTGCTTCAAGCTCGATACTTCCAAGGGCAAGGAAATCGGATTCGATGTGCAGGTCAATAATGATCCTGGTGATGGTCGGCGTCGGTCGACCATGAAATGGAATGACTCGACCAATGAAGCCCATCGCGACGCATCGGTGTTCGGGACTTTGGAAATGGTCGAGAAGAAATGATCTGCGTCAGCATTTTAGTCAACGGAAAACGCTTGAGTTCGTTTTCGATGGTTCATCCGTTTCGGCTGAGAGGCCGACGGTTTGTTCGTCAGATTTCAACCTTGAATTAGCATCACGATAAATCACTTAAAGGCATCGCAGTTACGATATGGGAAGTTCAAAAGACGGTTCGAAGAGCGGTAAGCAGAAGTCTCAGAAAAAGCGGACCATGGCCGCTCAGGCCGACAAGTTTCTTTGTTATCAAAAATCGGTTCAGTCGCCCGACCACGAAGTTGATTTTTTCGAACAGGCGTACCATGACGCTTTTGGCAAAAAGCCAAATACGTTGAGAGAGGATTTTTGTGGAACGTTTGCCGTTTGCTGTGAATGGGTAAAGTCAAGTGCTCGCCGAACGGCGATCGGCGTTGACTTATGCTCGGAGACTTTGCAGTGGGGCCGGGACAACAATCTCGCAAAACTAACTGAGGCTCAGCAAGGCCGCGTCCGGTTGTTGGAGCAGGACGTGCGTAAGCGAAATCGGCCTCAAGTGGACGTGTTAGCGGCTCAGAATTTTTCGTTTTGGATTTTCAAGACTCGTAAAGAAGTGGTTGATTACTTCCGTGCTGCTCGTGCTAACATGGCCAGCCAGAGTGTGATGGTGATGGATATGATGGGGGGTGGAGATTGCTACGTTGAAGGACAAACGGATAAGCGGACAATCAAGAAGGGCAAAAAAGGGTTCAAGTATCATTGGAAACAAGTAAGCTTTAACCCAATCAATCATGACGCGAGCTTCTCGATCAGTTTCAAGTTCAAAGATGGAAGTAAGCTGACGGACGCGTTTGAGTATCACTGGCGATTCTGGAGTATCCCAGAGGTTTGCGAAATGATTGAAGAAGCGGGGTTCTCTGAAAGCCATATCTACTGGGAAAAAGAGGACGGCAGCGGCGATGAAACAGATGAATGGGAGAAAAGGCAAACCGCCGAAAGTGCGGCTTGTTGGATAGCTTACATTGTGGCGGTCAAATGATTCGACGAACGTTGATCGCGAAGAATTTCACACTAATTTTGACTTGGTCGCACATCCGGTATGCATGGCGTTTGCTAACTCTGTTGGGGAAACGCAAGCAGCCCGGGAATCAGTTGTAAATTTGGTTCCTCGATTGGCGAATGGAATCTACCACCCATGGTTTTTGAAATGTCCAACCATCACGAGATTCAAATCCTAGGCAAGCAAGATCGGGGTTTCCCCGGTCGACCGGATTCGCCATTGAAAAAACTAGTTTTTCTGCTGTTCGTTTTCGGCGTGATGACCAGCCACTCCATTTGTCAGGCATCCGATGGCGTCACTGAAAAGGGACGATCGCTG
>JBLINZ010000037.1:0-23805 GCA_047639375.1 Mariniblastus sp.
TTGTTTGCTCGTGGCCTGTTCGAAGTCCGAGAGTCACGCGGCTCGTTGGTGTTGGTTGTTTTCGTCTGGGTAGCCTACTCCGTCGCTGCGGTTCTACAATCGCCGATGGTGAATCAGAATGTCGTTGGCGGTGGCTCTGAGATGGTGATTGGGAATAGTCTCCTGTTTGGAACAGCGGCTTTGTTCCTGGCTCATATCACATTCGCTCGATTCATTTACCTGCACGCCAATGGCTTGATTGTGTTGCGAGTCAAGCAAGAACGCGAATCTGTAACGCGCGAAACCAAGTCAGCTGACAAGAGAAAGGCGGTCAAGAAAAATGCTTCGCTAGACATCGAATCCGAATCAGAGAACGCGGCGGAGCAAGCTGATTCCGGGCGTCAAACGAAACGGAAGAGCAAGCGGAAATTGTTTGCCGCTGTCGCCGCGGAAGAATTGGCGACAGAAAAGCAAGCGGCTGGTTCCGCGTCCGATGTGTCGACGCCTCTCCGGAAGGCCAAAATGAAGCGTCAGCCTACGGCTGTTCCGGCCCCGGTTTCGAAAGCTAAGTTGGAAACGGCGGCGTCGACTCAGCCCGCAGTCAGGCCCGCGTCGAAACCTGAGAAATCGCCTTCGGATGTGTTGAAGGAATTGGCGGCAGCTTCGCGAGCCAAGGAGTCTTCAACTCGGAGCTCAAGCCACAGTGCGGCCCATGAAGATGAAGAGGAGCATGAAGGCGTGATCAACATGAGCAAGTCTCAACGCCGAAAATCGCGTAAGGCGACTAAGCAACAACGGCGTCGCGCCGCGTAGCTGGGCACATTTGCTTGGGCAAGTCGGCGTGGATGTCGGGAACGAGCCCATTCTGCGGTGCTTTGAGCGTTGAACATTCTGATTGTCCGGCATAAGATTGCCGGATTGGGGCTCGGACCATTGAGTCTCTATTCTAGGAAACTGATTTACCAAAGCGGACCATGACGATTCGAACTCGATTTGCGCCCAGTCCAACCGGCTACCTTCACATTGGTGGGGTTCGCACGGCACTTTTTAACTGGTTGCTGGCGCGGCAAGCCGGTGGTCAATTTATTTTGCGAATCGACGATACCGATTCGAAACGCAATGTCGAAGCGGCCCTCCAGCCGATTCTCGAGGGGTTCAAGTGGCTGGGGATGGATTGGGACGAGGGCCCCGATGTTGGGGGACCGCATGGGCCGTACTTTCAATCGCAACGCCTTGATAAATACCAAGACGCGGCCCGGCGGCTGCTGGAATCTGGCCATGCTTATCGCGACTATTCCAAACCAGAAGAGTTTGCGGCCGAGCGTGAAGCGGCTGAGAAAACCAAGCAAGACTTCGTTTACTCGCGCACCTGGATGGCCGAAACCGACGACCAAGTCTCGGCGTTCGAGTCGGAAGGCCGCTCGTTCGTCGTCCGTTTGAAAATGCCACGCGAGGGGAAATGTGAAATCTCTGATCTCGTCCGGGGCGACGTCTCTTTCGACTGGGCCCGTGAAACGGATCACGTGATTCAACGTGGTGATGGAACCTGTTTGTATCACTTAGCCAATGTGGTCGACGATCATGATTTTCAAATTACCCACGTCGTCCGGGCGGTCGAACATCTTTCCAATACGCCACGTCAGGTGTTTATTCTGCAATCGTTAGGTTACGACTTGCCGCAATACGCGCACGTCCCATTTGTGGCTGAGCCAGGTGGAAAGAATAAGCTGAGCAAGCGAAAAATCGAGCAGTATCTCAACAACAAAGATTTCAAGCGTTTGTATCAATCGGGGGCTGAGATCGCCGAGAAAATTGGACTGCAGACGGACCCAAGTTCGTTCAATCCGGTCTTGGTTGATTTCTATCGTGACGTTGGTTTCTTGCCTGATGCGGTGTTGAACTATTTGGTCCTGTTGGGATGGTCGCTGGACGGAGAAACAGAAGATTTTTCCCGAGCGCAAATGCTTGAGCACTTTTCGCTCGATCGGATCATTAAAAGTGAGGCAAGTTTCGATAGTCAAAAACTGACAACGTTTCAAACACGGTACATGAACGATCTGCCGTCGAAACGCAAACACAAAATGTGCTTGGGCTTTTTGCAAAAAGCTGAATACGTGTCGGATCCGATTGAGTGCGAGCAGTCGGCGTACGTTCAGCAAATTGTTGATGCGGCCGGTGATCGGATTTGCATGGCCGGCGATGTTCTCAAGTTCGCAACGTTTTTCACGGCGGACGAGGAGTTTACATTTGACGACAAACCGTTTCAAAAACGGTTGGTCAAGCCAGAAAATGCGGGATTTTTGCTAAGTGAATTTGAGAAACTGCTTACCTCGGCGCAGGAGTTTACGGCAAAAGCACTCGAAGAATTATTGCACGGGTTTTGTGAGACGCAGGGCATTGGACCAGGCGACATTATTCACGCTTTGCGAGTTGCCGTCACGGGACAGGCCGCTGGATTTGGGATGTTTGATACGCTGGAGATTCTTGGGCAAGCGCGTTGTAGCCGTCGGATCAAGCTGGCGTTGGCTGAACTAGAAAATCGCACCAACAACGCGGTTTGATGTTTGCCTGGTCGCCATTCGCATTGCAGATGCTCGCGTATTGATTTCGCGTTGCGAATGCGCGATAGTCGCCTGTCTCGCTGAGTTATCTCGCTGAGTTATCTCGCTGAGTCTGACAAATAATTGTTGTTCAGTGCGATGCGAAAAATGTTTGCCCCGATGAGGCTGTGGTTTTTTTCAAACATGCCGAGCCGAAGTCAAGCTCTCGTTGGAGCTTGGCCATCAATGGTCATCGTTTTCACTGATAAACGCTTTGCGTTTGGCGGCGCCGACTGCCGGCTCATTGTTGAACGATCTATCGTCTTGTCTGCTGTGGGTTTCAAGTTTGTTGACCGTTAAACTTGCGTGCTCTTTCGATCTGACAAAATAAACTCGCAACCGATTTGGAAGTAATAGCCAATCTCGTTGCAGTAAATAACACGGGCAATGGCTTCAAAAGTGCTGCCGTCGAATGGGTTAAAATTCAAGCGAAGGTATTGATGGCCAATCGGACTATTCGTGACCAAGCCAACGCCCGTTTTCGACATGTTCCGAGTGATCGCATGATACTGCAAATCCAACGGTCGGAAACTCGAATCCAACGCAACGATATTTAGAGGCATCGTGACTTCGATGCGTTCCGCGCCTCGCCGTTCTACTCCCAATACACGGGGAGACTCCAGCAGGTAATTCGTTTGCACTTGGTCAAAGAACGTCGCCATTTCACTCGATGATTGAAATCGACTGGTGGTCGGTTTAACGATTGTCATGACTCTCGCCCTTTCCTAATTTAACTAGGGTCGTTTATGTACAGGAACTGTAAGCCGTTCCTGTTGCGTGGACCAACGGTAGGTTGCGAAGGATTCAAGAACTCTTAATCGCGGCAAAAATATTGATTTAGTTGGGGAACAGCTCTTTTGAGTGGGCTGACTCGGGCAGCCTATGCGTGTTGTGCGTGTTGTGCGTGTTGTGCGTGTTGTGCGTGTTGTGCGTGTTGTGCGTGTTGTGCGTTCAGTTATTCGCGATTGTGGACGATTTGTCTCCATCGATGGGACGGCGAATGCACCGATAGGCGGCCCCCTTTTGAGACGCGGTTGTGGTGACTAGTGATGCGGATGGATGATTACAGTAAAAAGCTAACGTCACCGGTTGAGAATTCCTCTGGGGCTTGCCCTTGGCGGAACAGTTTCATACCCGTCTTGCCACCCAGTTGGCATTTTTCATTCTCGACTTTTAGCCAACTGCCTTCGCGGATCCCTGCCACGGGGACCGCATTCTCTTCGAGGTATTCCGTGAGTCGCTGCTCTCGGGTTTCGCCTTGATGAGTCGAATTTGGATCGGCATCGATAAAGTGTGGGTTGATTTGAAAGGGAATCAATTTCAAGGCTGCAAACGAAGGCGGTTCAACAATTGGCATGTCATTGGAAGTTCGAATTGTCGGGCAAGAGAGGTTCGTGCCGGCGGAGCTGCCCATGTAAGGGATTCCTTTGCCCTGGACTGATTCACGAATGGGAGCGAGCAGCTCTAAGTCGTACATGGTCTTGAGCAAGCGAAACGAATTCCCTCCGCCGATAAATATGGCTTCGGCATC
Source organism: Mariniblastus sp. (assembly GCA_047639375.1). GTDB lineage: Bacteria > Planctomycetota > Planctomycetia > Pirellulales > Pirellulaceae > Mariniblastus. The sequence continues at coordinate 4,111 of JBLINZ010000037.1, forward strand.
ATGAACTGCGGCGACGGGGTCGGCTGATTGATGGATCGACTGGACTGGGAGGATATTCTTCAATGCGGTGGCTACCGTGGCGAGATAGGCCTCGTGATCGGCTAGGGCATAAGGGACAAACAGCAAGCTACGAATGCCTTGCAAGTGATTGGCGATTTCGTCATGACAATGCTCAAAGAACCCTGATCCATGGACACGGGAGCTGCTGATCAGGAGTAGATTTCTCATGCGAAGAATCCTTGAATTGTTGGTAGAAGGGGGCGTCTCATAAGGATACTACAAAAAACAGAACCAGCCACGGGCTCGGCGACGCCAGGTCATCTGGACTCTCGGAGGTATAGCAATTCAGAGGGCCTGAGTCGAGCAAGGCTGACCTGCTACAATCGATTGGACCCCCAGAGGGACTGGAAAAATGCCATTTCCTCTCGCTGGTCTCACCTCAATCCGGTACGATTCGAACGAACCCTTGATTGTCTTCAAATGTCAGATTGACAGAAGTTCTGAATTCAACTTTAAAAACGCTAACATGAACGACGCCGAAAAAAAGCCGCTTGATTTTGTCCGCCAAATGGTCACTGATGATATCGCGAATGGGAAAAACGCAGGAAGCTTGCAGACTCGCTTCCCGCCCGAGCCCAACGGTTATCTTCACATTGGACACGCCAAAGCCATCTGTTTAAATTTTGAGTTGGCCGAAGAGTTTGGCGGAAAATGCAACTTGAGATTTGATGATACGAATCCGGAAAAGGAAGACACCGAGTTCGTGGACTCGATTCGAGCCGACATCAAATGGCTAGGATTTGGCTGGGATGACGAGCGATTCGCCTCCGATTATTTTGATCAGCTCTACGCCTGGGCGGTTCAACTGATCAAGGACGGCAAGGCCTACGTGTGCGACCAGGCGGTCGAAGAGGTTCGCGAGTATCGAGGCGGGTGGAACAAGCCGGGCCGCGATAGCCCGCATCGAGATCGTTCGGTCGAAGAAAATCTTGACTTATTCGAACGAATGAAAAATGGCGAATTCAAAGATGGAGAGAAAACGCTGCGTGCCAAGATCGACATGAATTCAGATAACATGAATTTGCGTGATCCCGCGATGTATCGAATTCGGCATGCCAAGCATCACCGAACGGGTGATAAGTGGTGCCTCTATCCAAACTACGATTGGGCCCATGGTCAAAGTGATTCCATCGAAGGCATCACCCACTCGCTTTGCACCTTAGAATTCGAACACCATCGTCCCCTCTACGATTGGTACATCACACAGCTTGGGATTCACCATCCACAGCAGACTGAATTTGCGAAACTCGTGATTTCAAACACCATGTTGAGCAAGCGAAAGCTCACTGAGTTAGTCGACGGGAATTATGTCGAAGGCTGGGATGATCCTCGAATGCCCACGATTGCGGGATTCCGTCGACGAGGTTTCACGCCAGAATCGATTCGGAGTTTTACTCATCGAATTGGAATCACGAAACACAATAGTATCACCGATATTGCGTTACTAAATTTGAGTATTCGCGAGCACTTGAATAAGGTAGCGCCGCGCGTAGCTGGTGTTCTGGATCCAATCAAAGTCGTGATTGAGAATTATCCGGAAGGTGAGTTCGAGATGCGAGAAACGGGTATCAACCCGGAAGATGAAAACGCGGGTACGCGGCAGGTGCCATTTGGGCGAGAAATATATATCGAGCGCGAAGACTTCATGGAAGACGCTCCGAAAAAGTTCTTTCGCTTGACGACAGGTGGTGAAGTCCGTTTGAGAAACGCTTACTTTCTAAAATGCAATGACGTCATCAAGGACGAGGAAGGCCAAGTTGTCGAGCTTCGCTGTACCTATGACCCGGAGACGGCTGGTGGAAAAGCTCCGGATGGTCGCAAGGTCAAAGGCACGATTCACTGGGTCTCCGCCGCTCATGCGCTCGACGCGGAAGTCCGTCTCTACGACGTTTTGTTTGAGAACGAAGACACGGCGGATGTTCCCGAAGGCATGGACTGGAAAGACCTGATCAACCCCCGGGCGTTAGTCGTCATGAAAAACGCTAAGCTTGAGCCAATCTTGGCGGAAGCCAAGGTCGGCGAGTCGTTTCAGTTTGTCCGCACTGGTTATTTTTGTGTGGATTCCAAAGATTCGACGCCTGAGAGTTTGGTCTTCAATCGAACCGTGACGCTAAAAGACGCCTGGAAAAAGGGCGGCAAAGGGAAATAGTCGGCGTTGAAAACATGGACTCGCAAGGCATTGATTGCCAGAGCAGACGGAAACACGAGTGATTGTGGCTTGAGCGAGCTACAATCGTAGCGTCTTGATAACACCCAGCGACAGTAGTCCAGAATGTTCGAACGCCGGTCCCTCAAACTTCCAATCACTTTAGGCGTCGCGATGATTGTCGTGATCGTCGCGCTGATTATCGGTTGGGTCTTGTTGACCATTACGGTCGCATTTGCTTTTCCGACCCGTTCGGGTTATTGGGTGATGTTGGTATTGGGGAGCGTCTTGTTCCTGCTGGTTTTGGTGGGGGTCGTGATCTATCTGCAGCTGACGATCAAGGCCATTAATCTGACTCGGCGGCAATCGAACTTCATCGACAGTGTGACTCATGAACTCAAGTCACCGATCGCGTCACTGAAACTGTATCTTCAAACCATGAGTCTCAGGGATGTAAACGAACTGGAGCGCGAGAAGTTCCAACAGTTCATGATGGACGATGTGGAGCGACTTGATGGGTTGATTAGTCACTTGCTCGATGCGGGCACGATCGAGAAAAGTAGTCGCGAACAAAGTGTCGTTGAGATCGATCTTGAAGAATTGATTCGAGGTTGCGCTTCGACGGTTTGTGCGAGATATCGAGTTGAGCAATCCACCGTTGAGTTTGACTTGGCGGCCTGTCAGATCGTTGCTTCTCGGGTAGACGCCGTGATGATTTTTCGAAATTTGCTAGACAACGCAGTGAAATACGCTGGAATACCTCCGCGAGTTAATGTCTCATTGAGAAGAGACGGCGATTTCGCTATCGTCGAAATTTCGGACAACGGTGAAGGAATTCCCAAGCCTCAGCGGCGGAAAGTGTTTGGGAGATTCGTTCGGTTGGGGGAAGAGTTGCAACGGAAAAAACCCGGAACGGGGCTCGGGTTGTACATTGTGCGAACACTAGTGAAACGCTTGCGGGGAACGGTGGAAGTGCTTGACCGTGACAAACGGCAAGGCACGGTGTTTCAAGTCCGTCTGCCGAATGCCAAGTTCGGTGTTTCACGGGACTCGGGGGATGCGAAGGACTAGACTGGATCAACCTCGCGCACCACCAGCCATGATTATTCGCAATTAGAAATCGCTTGACATGAATACTGAAAATCCCAAACACATTCTGATCGTAGAAGACGAGGAACATCTTGCCGTTGGAATCAAGTTCAATCTGGAAGCCGAAGGTTTTAGGGCGACAACCGTTGGCAACGGGTTGGCTGCGCTAAAAGCGATTGAAAACGAGGATTGTCCTGTCGATTTAATCGTGCTCGATTTGATGCTGCCTGGCATGAGCGGCTATGAGGTTTGCGAGCAGGTACGTGAATCCGGCCGTCACATGCCCGTGTTGATGTTGAGCGCCCGTACGCTTTCGGAGGATCGGACCCGCGGGTTCGACGCGGGAGCCAATCAGTATCTGGTTAAGCCATTTGAGCTTGAAGAGCTGATTAGCCGGATCAAGAACCTGCTCAATCAGTTTGGTGGGAGTTTTCAAGTGAAGACTGAACCGAATCTCGAGACGTTGGTGGAGTATGAATTCGCTCAAGCGAAAGTCAATTTCCAGACCTATGAGATTTCGGTGAAATCAAAACCAGTTCGCTTGACGGAGCTTCAGATGAAAGTCCTCAAGTATTTCATCAAGCGTGAAGGGTTGGTTATTCCCAGGGCTGAGTTGCTTGAAGACGTTTGGGAAATGCCCGGGCATATGAATACCAGGGCGCCGGATCAAGTCATGCGGCAGTTGAGAAAAACGTTTGAGCCCAATCCGTCGAAGCCTGTTCACTTTTTGACGATTCGAGACGCTGGCTATCGTTTTGTCTGTGACCCCTCGTCGTAGTCCAAGGATTCTGCGGCCTCGCGTGGGAGGCCATTGCGAGGCACGTCAGCGGGTTAAAATGATACGCACGGTATCGTGTTTGGCTAAGTGCCTCAGCAGGTGGTCCCCGCAAACCCAACGGGATTCAATGATCGAATGTTGGGGCGACTATTGTTCGGCCAGCGACCGAACGGATTGACGCCATAGGCAGGCTGGTTGAGGCCGAGTCCAGTTGGATTGCCGCCAGGATATCCGGGGTAGACCGGTGCGACGCCGTAGTTTTGGGGGTTGGCCGTGCCGGGTGTGTAGTTTGGGTAAAACGACTGCTGGCCAGCGTATTGGGCTTGCAAAGGCGGAGGCTGGAACGCTTGCATCGGTTGCGACGCTGTCGTTGAACATCCGACGTTCAACGCCAACATTCCCACCCCCAATAAGCCTGTCAGGATTGCACAGGAATGTTTTCGTTGACGCTCAATCACAGTTTTCCTCGTTCGCAAGTTTCACATTTCCACGTCAAATTTGACAATGAATTGTTCGCGATGAATTGAGGGAAAACAGGTTTTTTCTGTCAGCTTTTTAAAATTCTGATCGTGGGCGTCGGCAGGTCCGTTAAGTTCCTAAAACTTTAACGTCGGAAACGTAGGGTGAGGTAAACCACTCCCTCGATGGCGGTTCAGGTTTTTGACATTGCCCACTGCTTGAAGGTTGCGATTTTCAAGTATCAATGCAACGGTTGAACCTGCAAAATTCTAAGTTCGGAGCTTAGTGTAACGCGCCGCAGTAAACGAAAAAGGCCGCATTCGATCGAATGCGGCCTTGGTAATCTAAGCTGATGTTTGACGGCGAAAGACTACTTCATCGCCCGAGTTTCCATTTGTCGGTCGGTCGGAAGTTTCACATTCCAAGCCAGTCCGCACTTTTGCAGCCCACGAATCACAATCCAACTCAGGTCAAACTGCCACCATTTCAGCCCATGGCGGGCTGAGGTTGGAAACGCGTGATGGTTGTTGTGCCAGCCTTCACCGTGGCTGAGAACTCCAAAAAACAAATTGTTGCGCGAGTCGTCGGATGATTTGAAATCTCGGGACCCGAAGATGTGGCAGATGGAATTGATCGACCAAGTCATATGATGTGAAAGGCAGACACGTGCCAGACCGCCCCAGATGAATCCCAGTCCTGCGCCCAAGGCTACGGAACTAACGGTCACGGTCGGACCAAATAAAGCGGCCACGCCGCCGATTACGGTTGGGATCAAGAGTGTCGCAATCACCCACTTGATGTAGTGGTTGTCGATTGACATCAGAATTTTATCTTCCATCAAATCTGGGACGTACTGCTCGCGTTCGGCCTTGGACCAATTGGTGTTAAACATCCAGCCCGTGTGCGAATGCCAAAAACCTTTGAGCATGTTCCAGAAACCGCCACCATGGAGGTGCGGCGAGTGCGGATCGCCGTGATGATCAGAGAATCGGTGATGTTTGCGATGGACCATGCACCAATCAATCGGTGAGCCCTCAAGGGCCAAGGCACCCATCGCGGTCCAAAACCAGCGAATGGGTCCAGTGGTTTCGAACGAGCGGTGAGTTAGCATTCGATGGTATCCAATCGTGATTCCCATCCCGGTCAAATACCAACCGCCGATCAGCATCGTTAGATTCAACCCATTCATCATGCCGAATTGCCAAGCCAGCACGATGGCGGTAATCATTCCGAGTAGCGGCAACACGACCGTACCCAGGATGACCAACCGTCGCGTGAGCGAGTTTTCAGAGTCAAAGATGACTTCTTCGGATTCCTTTGAATCGGGATCAATGGAATCGCCAGCCAACGATGTATCCGACGTTTGAGGGACATCGTGACGGTGGGGATGGTGCGGCGGAACGTGGCCAGCAGAAGGCCGCTTAGAGGGAGTCGTAGTCCGGTAGTTGTCAGATTCTTTATGCTTGGATGGTTCGACGATGGAAGCCATTTTTAGTCCTTTATTCACGTGGGTAGGGACGTGATATCAGTTTCGAGCAGTGCCAATTTTTGGATTGGCCGCATCGCTGAGAGTCAGCAGCTAGGGGAGTATATGAAATATCGGTTTGGAGTGAGTTCGCAGTCTGTCTCCCGAATGTAATAGTTATGTAATGTTTGAATGAGGCAAGAAAAACCGATGTAAAATCGGATTTGAGGATGCTCTTGCCGATGCTGACACGATAAAGATCCTTGCATTTTCTGTCCATTTTGGGGTCGACAAATCAGTCAAATGGACGGTCAAAACGTTCGGCAGATGGCGGGTGCGCTAATTGACCGTTTCCAAGTCGCGTCGGCCGCCAGGCTTGATCCGACAACTATTATTGGGTATTTAGAGTAGGACAGAAGCCAATTGCTGTGTGTGACGACGTTGATTGATACCGATCTAGCCGTCTCGCTTTATTCGTCACTCATTCATCCCCGAAGGGCCAGTGCGATGCCAAGAGCCTTCTCACAGAACCGAGTCGCCGTCGTCGGTGCCTTGAGATTGGCGATGGTGTTTGCCGTCTTGGTTCTGATGCCTCCCGTCTGCTTAAACGCCTGCTTGGTCGTGTTTCTTCAAGTTGAACCAGCGGTTGCGGTTCGCGACACAACTCACGATACACTGCAAGAGTTCGTGGCATCGAATTGTCTTGATTGTCATTCGACCGGACAGCCGGAAGCGGGATTCGATCTCGAGGCAATCGATTTTTCGGTTGCGCAGTTTTCCGATCGCAATTTTGAGAGTGAGATTTGGGAGAAAATGCTTCGGCGGATCGCAGCCCGACAAATGCCACCCCCGGATGCTTTGTCGGTTTCTGACGCTGAAATTGAAGAAGTTTCCCAATCCCTCTCGAATCTTCTCGCTGCACGTGCTGCTTCGTTTCCCAATCCCGGTCGAACGGGTTCCGTGCGACGTTTGACGCGAGCCGAATATCAAAACGTGATGCGAGATTTGGTTGCGATCAATCTTGATGCCAAAGACTTTTTGCCTCAAGATCAGTCCAGTCATGGGTTTGACAATATCACTGTCGAAGAGCTTTCTCCAACGTTGCTCAATCGTTACCTGACCGCGGCTCAAAAAATCAGTCGAGCCGCTGTGGGGGCAACCGGCGGGGCACCCACGGGAGTCACCATTCGCATCCCGGCGGATCGGACGCAGGACGATCATGTTCAGGGCTTGCCATTTGGAACCCGGGGCGGAACGGTGTTTGAATTTTTGGCGACCAAGACGGCGCAATACGAAGTCGAAATCAAGCTGACTCGCGACCGCGACGAAAGGGTCGAAGGCTTGAATCGAAAACACGAGATCGATTTATTGGTCGACCGTCAGCAAGTCAAACGATTTGAAATCACGCCTCCGGCTGGGAAAAAAGATTATGACAAAGATTTCACACACGTGGATTCACACCTAAAAATGAGACTCTCGTTGACTGCGGGAACCCACGAGATTGGAGTGACCTTTCCGAAAACCGCATCATCGATTTCCGAGAACAAACGCCAACCGTTTGACGCGAGTTACAATCGGCATCGCCATCCGCGGCAGGCTCCGGCGGTTTTTCAAATCGCTGTTGTGGGGCCGTTTTTGCAAACCGGCAGTGGAGAAACGCCCAGTCGAAACCTGATCTTTGGGAACGAAATCAATCGCCCGCAAAATCGAGACGAAGCCAAAACAATTTTGGGTCGCGTTTTGCGTTTGGCTTATAGACGGCCGGTCGACGAACGGGATTTGGGGACGCCGATGCGTTTTTTCGATGAGAGTTTTGAGCAAGAGCAGGATTTTGAAAAAGCGATCGAATCTGGTTTGACTTCCATCTTGATCAATCCCAATCTGCTTTTAAGAGTCGAACGGCAACCGGCAACCGCCCAGCCCCAAACGGCTTATCAAATCAGCGACTTGGAATTGGCTTCGCGGCTCTCGTTCTTTCTGTGGAGTAGTTCGCCTGATGATGAGCTGTTGAAGTTAGCGGAACGAGGTTGGTTGAGCGACCGAGACGTATTGGCACAGCAGGTTCAACGGATGCTCGCGAGCCCCAAGTCGATTTCGTTGGTCGAGAATTTTGCTGGACAATGGCTATACCTGAAGAACCTGGAATCGATCACGCCTGACCTGCGGATTTTCCCCGATTTTGACGACAACTTGCGGCAAGCGTTTCGCGGTGAGACCGAGCAATTATTTCGCGAGGTGATGAAGCAGGACTTGAGTGTTATGCAGTTGATTCAATCGAACTATACGTTCTTGAACGAGCGATTAGCGAAGCACTATGGAATCGCGGGTGTTCTCGGAAGCCATTTCCGACGGGTTAACTTGCCGGCGGATTCTAAACGCGGCGGCATCCTGCGTCACGGCAGCGTTTTGATGGTGACGTCGTATGCGACGCGGACGTCGCCAACCATTCGAGGGAATTGGATTTTGGAGAACATCATTGGGACCGCTCCCCCACCGCCTCCAGCCAACGTGCCCAATCTCAAAGAAAACACGATGCTCAACGCGACGACTATTCGTGAGCGGCTGGCGGAACATCGGGCCAATCCTGCTTGTGCCAGCTGTCATGATATAATGGATCCAGTCGGGTTTTCACTGGAAAACTATGACGCCGTTGGGCGTTGGCGGGATTTGGATGGTGAGTTTCCTGTTGACGCCGTGGGGCGACTCCCGGACGGCCATGAAGTCTCAAGTATCGCTGAGTTAGAATCAGGAATCGCGGCTCGGCCTGAGTTGTTCGTCAGAACCATGACGGAAAAAATGCTCACGTTTGCCTTGGGTCGAGGCGTCGAGGCTTACGATGGACCGGCGGTACGTGCGATCGTGGCCAACGCGGAATCCTCGGAGTTTAAGTTTTCCAGCTTGGTGAGGGGAATCGTGATGAGTGCACCTTTTCAAATGAGGAATGCGGACTAGCCATGAGAAGAAAATCAATCTCTCGTCGGATGTTGTTGAAGGGAGCCGGTGCCGCAGTCGCCCTGCCCTTGCTAGATTCAATGTTGCCAGCCATGACCGCGACCGCCGCCACCGCTGCCGCTCCAGAAAAGTTGCGCCGCATCGGCTACGTCTATGTTCCGATGGGCTACAACCCTGCGGCTTGGACTCCAAAAACCGACACGCTGGATGACTTGCCGTTTAGCTTGAGTCCGCTGAATAAAGTCAAGCGTCAGGTTTCGGTGATCACTAATATGGATTTGCAAAATGCTTATCCAGGTTCACATGCGACGTCCAACTCAGCGTTTCTAAGTGCTGCTCGGGCTAAGCGGACCGAGAGTACTGACTACCAAAATGGAACGACGGTTGATCAGATCGCGGCCAAACAAATTGGGCAGCAGACGCAGCTTCCATCTTTGGAACTGTCGATGGATTTGTTGTCGACGGTGGGGCAATGCGACAACGGTTATGCCTGCGTTTATCAGAACAATTTGTCTTGGGCCTCGCCGACGCAGCCTTTGCCTTCGGAAGCCCATCCGCGTTTGGTTTTTGAAATGCTGTTCGGTGACGGCGGGACGTTGGAGCAGCGGCAAGCCGCGTTGCGGAAGCGGGCGAGTCTCTTGGATTCGGTGACGCAGGAAATCAAGCGATTGAAGCTTCGGGTGGGTGCCTCCGATCGCGAAAAAGTCGACGGCTATCTTGATAACTTACGAGAAGTTGAACGACGAATTCAATTAGCCGAAGTAACCGCCAAAGAGAATCCATTGCCGGACTTGGACCGTCCGGTGGGCGTGCCGACGGCCTATGGTGACCATGCCAAATTAATGTTCGATCTTCAGTTGTTGGCGTTCCAAGGCGATGTGACGAGAGTGGTTTCATTCCAATTAGCACGTGAGGCAAGCACGCGAACGTATCCAGAAATTGGCGTGCCTGAGCCGCATCATCCGGTCACGCACCATGGCAATAGCCCTGAGAAATTGGAGAAGGTCGCGAAGATCAACCGGTTTCATGTTTCCTTGTTCGCCGAGTTTCTAGAAAAACTGGCGGCGACTCCCGAAGGCAATGGCTCGCTTCTAGACCACTCGCTGTACATGTACGGGAGCGGGATGGGTGATCCGGATGCTCACGACCATGCGAATCTACCAATCGTGGTGGCCGGTGGTGCGGCTGGGAATATGCAAGGCGGACGGCATCTGCGATTCAAGGAACCAACGCCATTATCGAATTTGCACCTGACGCTCTTGAACAAGGTTGGCGTTCCGCTGGAGTCGTTTTCGGATAGCACGGGAACCGTTGACGAATTGTTTGATCCGGTCAATGTTTAGATCCAGCCGGGAGTTCAATGTGCTTTTTAAAATTGCTGTCGTTTCGTGTTTGCTTGGTGGATTGAGCACGGTGCGAGCCACGGATCTGTCGATCGAGTTGACGAGCGCCCCATGGGTGGCATCGACGGCGTTGGTTGACGCTTGCGAGCGAGCAGATTGGCTGGCGGTTGAGCGAATACTGGATTCCGGAGCCGAGGTTGACCAGGTGCAGCCAGACGGCATGACGGCCCTGCATTGGGCGGTGTTCCACCGAGAACACAAAATGATCGAGCGACTTCTATCTGCCGGTGCCGACGTAAACGCGACTACCTCGTATCGGGTTAGCCCCTTGAGTCTGGCCTGCGAGGTTGCTGATGTGGCAACGATCAAGACTTTGTTGGCGGCCAAAGCAGACGTGGAATCACGCCGGTTGGGGAATGAGCGGCCGTTGATGATCGCAGCTCGGCGTGGGAATAAGGTCATCGTCCGAGAGTTGATCAAACATGGCGCGAAAGTCGATGCGACTGAATCGGGCAGCCAGTCGGCGTTGATGTGGGCTTCGTCCGCTGGGCATGCCGCGGTCGTGAATGAACTTTTGCAGGCCGACGCCGAGCCTTCGCTCAAGACGCGACGCGGATTCACGGCGATGATGTTCGCCGCTCGAGAAGGCCAAATCGACGTCGTGAAGCGGCTCTTGGAAGCCGGCGTCGATGTTAATTCGGTCATGAGCCCACCCAACTCGAGTGGTCGCAACCCGCGAAAATCAACTTCGGCGTTGATGTTCGCGGTCGAGAGTGGGCATTTCGAATTGGCGATTGAGTTGATCAAAATGGGCGCCGACCCCAATGACCAACGCAGCGGATATGCTCCGCTGCATGCCCTGAGCTGGGTTAGAAAGACCAAGTTAGGCGACAACCCGGAAGGTGATCCGCCGCCACGTGGATCGGGGAAGCTAACCAGTTTGGAGTTTGTCCGAATCATCGTTGAGCACGGAGCCGACGTGAATTTACAGCTCGCTAAAGGGAAATCCGGCGGCAAGGCTAAACTTAATCATCAAGGCGTTTCGCCGTTCATGTTTGCCGCCAGCACCGCTGATTTGCCCTTGATGAAATTGTTGCTTGAACTGGACGCTGATCCAGGGGTTGCCAATGTCGATGGTTGCACGCCGTTGATGGCCGCCGCGGGCGTGGGCGTGGTGGCTGTTGGAGAAGAGCCAGGGACCGAAGAAGAAGTCAATCGAGCAATTGAGTATCTTGTGGAGTTGGGGAACGATCCTAACGTTGTCGACGAAAATGGCGAGACGGCCATGCATGGCGCTGCCTACCGGAACTTTCCCCAGGCGGTGGCAGTTCTCGCGAGGTTAGGGGCCGATCCTCAAATTTGGAATCGCAAGAACGAGCATAACTGGACGCCTCACCGAATCGCTGCGGGTTACCGGCCTGGGAGCTTCAAGCCCTCGCCACCGACGCTGGCCGCACTCGATAAAGCTCTTGGGCGATTTTCAAAAGACAAAAAATAGTAAACTCCCAAAGCACATTTTGGATGCCTGCTACGGGCGAGTCGAAACTCGCGGTTATCGTTTCTTTTTTTCGACGTTGCAAGTTGCTCGTGAAGCATTTCGACTTCGAGCTTGAGCGTTGGTTCCGGTTGGATGAGACGATCTGGGATATCCATATTCGCGTCGAGAACGGTCAGCACAAAAATTGTTTTGGTTTGAATGTCGCAGACAAGCAAACGCTTGTTGATTCGATAGAAGCATAAATACTCGTGTAAGTTTGGCTCTTCTCGTAACAAACCCAGGTTGTCGGATATTCGTTGCAGCGCCGATTCAAATTCGGTTATGTAGCGAGCGGTAACCTTCTTTCCCCTTCTGAAGTATTCGATCAGTAAGCTGGATGGCTTTGCTTAGTGGCTTTCGTTTGCTCATCGGTTCGCTTTTTTAAGAAGGCCCGTAAGATCGCCTTTGAATGCAACCGTTCGCCCTGCAATCGCATCTTGATAGCCTTCAATAATTGAATCGCTAGCTGATGCGGCTTCTTGGCGATTCTTCTTACGCAATAAGTCGCGTACGAATTCGCTTGGCGTTGCGTAAACTATTTCATTGCCGGAATTTTGATCGACGAAGGCACGAAGCTCATCTGTTAGTGAAAGGTAGAGTGACGATGCCATCAGTTTATAACCTTGTTGCCGTCCTTTCGCGGTAACAGCCATGCTTCAATGGCACTGACAGTGGCGTATCTTGTCACGACTGAGGTTGCCCGTCTTGGCAAGAATTGATTTTGGCTCCCTCCTGTTTGGCTCCGGTGCGTCTTGCCAGCAGTGTTGCTCGCACGATGATTGAGTTGGGGAAAATCAAATAGTGCAAGGTCAACTCGCTTTCCAAGGCGAGTCATTCGTGCCAGCATTGCCATCAACGTTGACGCAATTTCTGAAGGCGGTTAAACAACACAGATAGATTTTCGCTAGCTTTGTGTTGGAACGGAACCTGTGCATTTCACCAGCCTGGTTTTTATTATTTTTCTCGCGATCGTGTTCGCCCTGTATTGGTTGGCTCGGGCACCGCGATCGCAGAATTTGATCTTAGTCGTCGCCAGTTATGTCTTCTATGGCTGGTGGGACTATCGTTTTTGCGCGCTGATCTTGATCTCTAGTCTGGTTGATTTTGCGATCGCCAATCGGATTGCGGCAACCGATCAGGCCACCAAACGCCGGTTGTTGTTGGCGTTGAGTTTGGTTAGTAACTTGGGACTGTTGGCGGTCTTCAAGTACTTTGGTTTTTTTGCTGACAACTTGCAGGTCATCGCCAATAGTTTTGGTTGGACCATGCGTCCGATCACGCTCAACGTAATCTTACCGGTCGGGATTAGTTTTTATACTTTCCAAACGCTGAGTTACACGATCGATGTTTATCGTGGTCAGCTCAAGCCGGCCAAGAGTCTGATCAATTACTTGGCGTTCGTTTCGTTCTTTCCTCAATTGGTGGCGGGCCCGATCGAACGCGGGACACGACTGTTGCCCCAATTCCAGAAACGTCGGGCCTTCGATTCGATCTTAGCGGCGGACGGATGTCGCTGGATCTTATGGGGCTTTTTCAAGAAGTTGGCCATCGCCGACCCCTTGGCTGTCCAGGTCGATCGTTTTTATGGCGATTGGGGATCTGCGACGGGAGCCGAGTTGACCCTGGCGACGGTCTTTTTCGCTTTTCAGATCTACTGTGACTTTTCCTCTTATTCAGATATCGCGATCGGGACGGCGAGACTGTTCTCAATTCGCTTGATGCGAAATTTCGCCTATCCGTATTTCTCCCGAAGTGTAGGGGAATTCTGGGGGCGTTGGCATATTTCACTTTCGACGTGGTTCCGAGACTACGTCTATATACCGCTGGGCGGAAATCGCGGAGGCCCCGTTCGAAGGAGCGTCAATATTCTAGTGACGTTTTTATTAAGCGGGCTGTGGCACGGCGCGGCGTGGACGTTTATCGCCTGGGGCGGAATTCATGGAGCGGCGGTTACCGGGCAGAAATCGATGTCGGATGCTTCGGCCAAGCTTACCGGATCGAGAGGAACAAAAGCCAGCGACGAGGTCGTAGGAGGGGCTGAGTTTTTTCCGCGGCCAATGACGCTCTTAAAAATTTGGCTCACGTTCACGCTGGTCTGTTGTGGTTGGGTCTTTTTTCGAGCCGAGAGCATGCCGGCGGCTTGGGCCATCCTGGGTGCAATGTTCGGTTCGATCGTCCAGCTTGGCGATTGGAGTTTGCTACTGGAAATGATTGGCGATGACAAAGAGATGGTGAAGGCTCTGACGATTCTATTCGCATTCGTTTTGGTCGAATGGGCTCGCCGTCGTCACGAGTGTCCCCTTGCCAGTGGTCGCAGGATTTTCTTGCCTATCCGATGGGCGGTTTATACGTTGTTGATTTGGGGAACGTTGGATTTGGTAGCCACCGTCGACCAGCAACCATTTGTTTATTTTGCGTTTTAAGGTCGATGGTTTGAATCGTTTTTTAATCAAACTCGGAGCATTTGTCCTGATTCAGGTGGTGTTCCTGATGCTCATTACGAGTTACGGTTCGCGTGATGCGAACAGCAATGAGTATATGTATGCGTTCAAAGACAAGATTGATCTATTGGCAGAGACGCCTTCTCCTCGGATCATTTTTGTAGGCGGGTCGAATCTTGCATTCGGATTGAATTCTGAAATCGTGCAACAAGAATTGGGGCTCAATCCTGTGAACCTGGGATTGCACGTAGGCGTTGGCTTGTTTCCGTTGTTGCGGGCCGTTGAGAAACACGTGCGGCCGGAGGATGTGATCGTGATCTCACCCGAGTACCGTGCAATTTTCAGTTCGCCCCGTTGTTCGGAAGCCATGGCGATTGAGTTGGCGGGGGTCTGGCCTGGAAGCAAAGAGTATTTGCAGCCAGATTTTGATGTTCCGCTGGATGAGTTGGCTCCCGCCGACAGTCGTTTGAAGCAGTTGGCGAGTTGCGTCCGGACGGCTCGGAAACGTCTTTCTCGGCGAGACAAGCTTGGTGCCAATCGAGAAGGCCAGCCTAGCGTCTATCAGCGTTCAAGTTTCAACCAGTTTGGTGATCATGTCGGCCACTATCAAATCGCGTCCGAAAAAGAACCCTCGTTCGAAGGTGATTTAGAGTCGCTGCCTGCCCCCGGCGACGAGACATTCTCTGAGATCGTCGACCGGCTCAACCAATTCAACGATGTTTGCCTTTCGGTGAATGCCAAAGTCTTCATGGCCAATTCGCCGGTTCCGCAAGTCTATCTCGACCGACAGCCCGAATGGGCTGAAGCAGTCAATCATGTTTTCGCTGAGCAGATTCGGATTCCCAAGCTCACGATCGTTCAGATGGTGGCATTCCAGCAAGCTATGTTTTACGACGGCTCTGACCACCTGACTCAATTGGGAGCGCAATGGCGGACCATGACGATTTGCGATCAACTCAAGCGCGTTCGCGAGGCCGAAGCTACTGGAAACGGATTCCGATGGCGATAAGCATCTGGTATCTACAAAACGGGACGTAGGCTTCCTTCTCTTTGCGATCGCGTGCGCAAAAATTGTTTGAGCGATTTTGCCCGAGCGAGTGGGTGCGAATGATGGGCATACGTGCCATCCTGCGAGGAGATTCGCGTGGTCATGGGAAAAGCTAATCGTAGAGATTAATCACTGGCCAGTTTGGCTCGGTCAGGACGACGATGGTCACGGCAAGACTGCTGACGACAAAGCAGGTCGTGCAGATTTTCCAATTCAGCTCGAGCTTCTCGGCGGCGAGATAGGCTACCCAAGCCAGCCCTAGGGTAACGAGTATCGGCAAAGTCCATTTTCCAATTCCCAGCCATTGGCTAGCGCGTGCTTCATCATTGGGTTGGGCAAAACTCACCAGAGTCGCGACGGCTCGCATCATGGCCGAGAAGAAAACGACGGGGAAAATCCGCGTTCATTGAAAACGATAAATCAGCCACAGGCCGGATATAGCAATGGAAATCGTCATCAACGGTCCTGCGGCACTGACGAGTTTGTTGTGCCAGTCTTGGGAGTATTCTCCGACGGCGAGGCCAGCCTTGTTGATGCCAACGAACATGTCATAGCCAAGCAATTCGCCACAGGCCCAATGCGCGAACTCATGAATCACGAAAGATAGAATGCCGACCAAAAATACCAGTGAAACGTCTCTCAGCCCGATCTGCTGTTGGGGATTTGCTTTCATCTCAATCCTCTTGATTCGACGGATGAAAGTGTTATTCGGCTATGAGTTTGGGATCTTGCTAGAAATGAATTGAATCGCAGGTTTTGTGGAAGGTCGTGTCAGGTATCTCCTGGGTTTCCAACGTTAGAAGGCTGAGCTAATCTACCGACCCAAATTTGAGAAACCCAACCACGACACAGAGGTGTTTGATGAGACAACGCATTGCCCATGTCGCACTCGTCGTCAGAGAATACGACGAAGCGATTGAGTTTTATACGAAAAAATTGAACTTCACGCTGACGGAGGACACGTACTTACCGGAAGAAAAAAAACGCTGGGTAATCGTCTCGCCACCCGGTGCCAATGAGTGCCACTTGCTGTTGGCCAGAGCCGCCAATGAGGAGCAGGAAAAAGTGATCGGCAATCAGGCGGGTGGCAGAGTGTTTTTGTTCTTGTTCACCGATGATTTCAGGCGAGACTATGAATCGATGATTCAAGAGGGCATTGAGTTTGTCCGACCGCCGAAGAAACACGACTACGGAACGGTTGCTGTGTTCTCCGATCTGTATGGAAACTTGTGGGATTTACTGGAGCCAAGTGATCTCAATCAATCCGTATGATCAAGAACTTATTCGGGCTTCGCGACGTGTTGGTCGACGAGGATTGAATTGCCGTCTGGGTCGACGATGACAAAACTGGCCGATCCCTTGCTGTCAGCGTCGGCTTGTGTGACTGGCGGGATGCCACGTTACTTGAGGGTCGCTTGGAGATCACGCACGTCTTGGAATTTATTCAGCGTTTCAGCGTCTCGGTTCCAGCCGGGATTGAAGGTGAGAATGTTTTTTTCGAACATCCCTTGAAACAAACCGATCGTCGCGGTGCCGTTTTGCATGATCACGTAGTTTTGCTTCATCTGCCCGCCGATGTGTTTGAAATCGAGATTTTCGTAGAACGCTTTGGAGGTCTTCAGGTCTTTGACGGTAAGGCTGACGGAGAAATTACCAAGTTGCATTTTTGGATCGTGCATGGGACTTTGTTTCCCTTGCTCAGTTGCTGTTCCGAAATTGAAGAATCGCCCGCGACGTTTGCGGGCGATTTCGTTGGTGGCGGATCGTTGTAGCCAGTGTTGCTGGCTCAGGTGCACCCAAGCATGGTAGCGAAAGCCGGCAAAGACTTTTGGTGATTCGGGTGGCCGAAACACTTGACGAGTTGCGCTACAGGAAGCTTTGTGAACGGTGCCCCCTGTCGAGCCTTACTTCTTGTCGTCCTTCGCGGCGTCAAGGCTTTTCAGCATGACATCGACGGCTTTTGCGATTTGTTTGTCTTCGCCTTTTGCCGTCGATTGTGGGTCGTTCTTGATCAAGTGATCGGGCTCGGATTGGTTGTTCTCCAGATACTCGCCCTGCTTGTTTTTCATTCCGACTTGAGGAACGCCAAACCGAACGTCGCCTGAGATCATGGTTTCCCACCAGACGGCGGTCATGGTCCCAGGGACCGGCATTCCGACCATCTCGCCGATATCGAGGGCCTTGTAAGTGAATGGGAACGCGTGGGCGTCGCTATAGTTGCCTTCGCCAATCACGAGGATCGAGGGCTTGTTCCACTGGTCCAGCGAGTCGCCGCGATATTCTCGACCACGAACATGCATGGTGACGTACTCTTTACCCATCAAGAGTTTCGCTAGATCGTTGTGTAGCCAGCCGCCTCCGTTCCAGCGGGTGTCAACGACGATCGCTTCCTTGTCGAAGTTTTGGCCAAGGATTTCGGAATAGACGACTCGATAGCTGTCATCGTTCATCCCGCGGATATGAACGTAGCCTAATCGGCCACCGGAAAGTTCTTCCACAAGATCACGACGATTCTTGACCCATCGCTCGTACATCAATTGAGATTCAGCGCCACCAGAAATGGGCTTGGTGACCTCGTCAAACTTCGTGCCGTCTTGACGTGTGATGCTCAACCGAACACGCTGGCCGGCCTTGTTATTCAGTAAGCTGGCGAAGTTCATTTTGCCATCCAATTTCACGCCATCGATCGCCGTCAACTTCATGCCAGCGGCGATGGAGCTCTTGGCTTTCTTGAGCGGGCTTTTGTCAAGAATCTCAGCGATTTCCAACGCCCCTGAAGTGTCCGTGAGGTCGAAGATAACGCCCAGCGACGCCGTGCTGTCGCCGCCTTTGGTCGAGCGGGGGCGATACGAAGCGCCAATGTGAGACGCATTCAACTCGCCGGTCATCTCGGCCAGCAAGTGAGCCAAGTCGCGATTGTTGGCAATGGACGGCAGTTTGGCTTGGTAAGCAACTTTCATGGCATCCCAGTCAATGCCGTGGAAATTCGGGTTGTAAAATTTGTCTTTGATCTGTCGCCAAGCGTGGTCGAACATGGCGGCTCGTTCGGCCTCGGGTTTCAATTCCATCACGGCGTCGAAGGAGATTGGTTTCGCGCTCTCAATGGCGTCGATTTTCGCATGACTCAGCGAGCTGCCGGCCAGCATGAAAATCGATGTTTCGTCATCCGAAAGGACGAAGTTGGCGCCTCCTCCGCCAAATTTCTTGACGAGTTTGGTGCTGCTTTCTCGGAAGTCTTGTTCCCAAAGCTCGGTGCCGTCGGCATTGCTGGCCAAGTAGTACAACTTGGCGGCATCCTTGGTTAGCACGGCGGATTGGATGTCGGATGAATTTTTAGTCAGCCGGACGGTGCGATCGTCTAAGCCCTCCCATTGGATTTCGATCGACTTGACGTCGGCGTCTTTTGCTTCGGATTTGTCGGCTTTGGCTTCGTCCTTTTTGTTTTCTTCCTTCAGCTCCTTGGCAAGTTCGTATTCTTCTTTGCTAAGTCTAAATTTGTCGAACGCATCTTGGGTTAGAAAGGTTGCCATGACGTCGTATTCACGGCCCCAGCTACCGTGGTCGCGTTGGCCGTAGCGGCTGCTGGACCAAGACACGACATCGCCGCCTTTGCCCCAGGCTGGCGATGAGTCTTGGTAACCGGAATGGCTGATATCGACGGGTTGAGCCGAGCCATCGACGGGGAATATTCCCACATTGGGAACGAATAAGCGATCTCGTGGGGCGTAGTCGGCGATCAGCCATTTGCTGTCGGCCGACCAGGCAAACGTAATATCGCCATCGGTGTATGAGTAGTTGTGTTCTCGACCAAGCGCTACGTTGGTATCGCCGCTTTCACGATCCAGGACCTGGATTTCGTCGCGGCCGGCAAGGTAAGCGACTTTTTTGCCATCGGGAGAATACAACGGTTGGAAGCTCTCTGTCTCGCTGGCATGAATCTCTTTCTCTTGGATCTTGGTGGCCGTGAAGAAATACTTCTCATCGGCGTCGTCGATTCTGGTTTCGAAAAGCTTCCACTTTCCTTCACGTTCACCGGCGTATAGCAGGGTCCTTCCGTCCTTGTGGAATGAGACGCTGCGCTCTTGTTCAGGCGAATTGGTGATGCGTTTTGTCGTTTTGAAATCACGACTCGTGACGAAGATTTCACCACGGGCAACGATGGCGACCTCTTTGCCGTTGGGAGACACTGCGAATTCGGTGATCCCGCTTTGAAGATGCGTAGTGACGTAAGCGTTGGCCTGCGAGTCCGTGTTGAAATTGAGGTTGATTCGCTCAGGTTGCTTGCCGGCGACTTGCGTGAACAAGCTGCCGTGTTGCGTGAAAGCAAGTAAGCCATCGCTGGAAACGGAAAGATTTCGAACGGGGTGCGTTTCAAAA
>JBLINZ010000038.1:0-23668 GCA_047639375.1 Mariniblastus sp.
GGGTGGTTTTGTGGCAACACACTATCTATCTTCGGCACCGATCGAATTTTTGCCTGAATCGTACATGAACGTCGGCGGTGCCGTTCGTTTGTTCCTCGGTGGAATCCTGATTGGCTTCGGAACACGCTATGCCGGAGGCTGCACATCAGGCCACGCGATCACGGGGATCGCAAATCTGAATTGGCCCAGCCTCGTTGCCACAATCTTCTTTTTTGTCGGCGGCTTGGGTGTTACCTGGGGCCTCGGAAGCCTAATTTTCTAGAACAAGGAATAAATGATGGCGTCAACTATCGAGAAACCAGAGTCACCTGATCTACCCGTTGCCAAATCCGGAATTTCAGGACTGGCATTAACCATGTCATTGGTAATGGGTGTTTACTTTGGGATCGTGTTAACCAAATCGGAAGTGGTCCGTTGGCAACGTGTTCATGACATGTTTCTGTTTAAAGAGGCCCACATGTATTTGATTATCGGTGTCGGAGTCGTCGTCGCGATGATCTCGATGCTCATGATCAGAAAAATGAACGCCAAGACGATCGAGGGCGTTCCGATCAAATACAAACCCAAGCCATTCCAGAAAGGCGTCATCATCGGCGGAACACTGTTCGGTGCCGGCTGGGCGATTACTGGAGCTTGTCCCGGACCGATCTACGCTCAAATCGGAGGGGGCGCATGGATGGCGCTGTTCACGTTGGCCGGAGCGATGGTTGGAATGTACGGCTACGCGATATTGAAACCAAGACTTCCGCACTAGTTTTAATCTTCGACATCCCGTTTGAGTCATTCTATGTTTTCAACTCAAACTTCACGCCAGTCGCCACAGGACGAATCAGTATGACAACGCTCATCGGAGCTTTATTGATCGGAGCAACACTGGGGCTCCTTGGCTCCGGTGGCTCGGCGATTACTGTTCCGATTCTGGTCTACGTAATCGGGCACGATGCGAAAATTTCGATTGCTGAGTCGATGGCAATCGTGGGCTTGATCTCCTTCGCTGGAGCTATCCCCAAGGCAGCCGCCAAACATGTTGATTGGAAAAGCGTCGTCTGGTTTGGGATTCCAGCGATGCTGGGCACCTACCTTGGAGCTTGGCTCGGTGGACTTGCATCCAATGCCCTGCAACTGACAATTTTTGGACTCGTCGTGATCCTGGCTGCAGCCTTCATGATGAGAAACGCGTTTGGAAAAT
This sequence comes from Mariniblastus sp., assembly GCA_047639375.1. Taxonomy (GTDB): domain Bacteria; phylum Planctomycetota; class Planctomycetia; order Pirellulales; family Pirellulaceae; genus Mariniblastus. The sequence continues at coordinate 1,190 of JBLINZ010000038.1, forward strand.
TACAAGAAGATATTGACGACGTTCCGGTCAAGCGACGGCCCCACAATTTCTATTGCCTTGCAAAAATCACTTGCGAAGGAGTCATGGTTGGAGCACTCACTGGATTCGTGGGTGTGGGAGGCGGGTTCTTGATCGTGCCAGCGCTCTTGATGCTGGAAAAGCTTCCGATTCGTTCTGCAATCGGTACAAGCCTGGTCATCATCACCATGAAATCTGCGATTGGATTCGGCAAATACCAGTCCATGCTTGGATCCCAAGGTCTGTCGGTCGACTTTCAAACGATCGCTGCTTTCTCCGTGATCGGAATTGCGGGTTGTGCGATCGGCCAACGGCTCAACGCAAAAATGAATCAGCAATCACTAAAAAAAGTGTTCGCTGTATTCCTGGTACTCATCGGTGCCTACGTGATTTTCCATGAAGGCGGAAAGCTGGTTGAGTCGCCTTCCAAATCGCCTGCGTTGCAAATTGAAAATGGCAATCCGCAAACAGGTCCAGGAAAAACTTCGTTGCAAATCAAGCTTGGCGAAATCGAGCTGGCCAATGGCTGAAGACAAAGCTAGCTTGTTAACCCAACTCACGACGGTCTCGCCCCTCCTGGCACGACTTCGTGGGTATCGGCGTGAACACTTTACTGGCGACCTAGTCGCCGGGCTGATTGTAGCAATCATGCTTGTGCCACAAGCGATGGCGTATGCGATGCTTGCGGGTCTGCCACCAGAAGTTGGTTTGTACGCAAGTCTTGTTCCGCTCATTTTGTACAGTCTGTTCGGCACCAGCAATTCGCTCGCCGTTGGCCCGGTCGCGATGGTTTCTCTACTCGTTGTTTCAGGTGTCGGCGAATTGGCCGTTCCGGGTAGTGAACAGTTCATTGGGCTTTGCCTAGCGTTGGCCCTGATGGTTGGCGTATTACAGATCCTGATGGCCGTTTTTCGAATGGGCTTCCTCGTCAACTTTATCAGCCATCCGGTGCTGATTGGTTTTACCAGTGCTGCTGCGGTGGTGATTGGCTTCAGCCAGCTCAAACACTTATTTGGTATCAAGGTAGATAGCGGTGAATATCCGTTTCAACTAATCGCCAACACGATCGCCAAAGTTGGCGACTCGAATTTGACGACCCTCGCCATCGGCTTAGCCAGTTGCGGATTATTACTCGTGTTCTGCAATTGGGTTGCTCCGCTTTTAAAAAAATTGGGAGCGAGTGACAATTTAGCTACGACGATTTCCAAGGTCGGCCCGTTGGTCACTGTGGTCGCAGCTGCCTTGACGGTCTATCTCGCAAACTTTCATGAAAGTCGAAGCGTTTCGATCGTCGGCGAAATCCCGGGCGGATTGCCACCCTTGACGCTTCCGACCGTTAGCCTCGAAGGCATGCGGTCGTTGCTGCCGCTGGCCTTGGTCATCACGCTGGTTGGATATCTGGAAAGCATTTCCGTTGCCAAAGCACTTGCCAGTCGACGCCGTGAAAAAGTGGATGCCAATCGGGAGCTATTCGCTTTAGGTATGGCAGATATCGGGGCAGCTTTCACGGGAGGCTATCCGGTCACGGGTGGATTCAGCCGATCTTTGGTTAACTTTTCCGCCGGCGCTCGAACGCCGATGGCTTCGATTATCACGGCATTATTAGTGGCGGTCTCTGTCGCACTATTAACTCCGCTGTTCTTCTACATCCCCCAAGCGGTTTTGGCGGCGATCATTGTCTTCGCCGTGATCGGTTTGATTGACTTCAAAACACCTCTCAAACTCTGGAAGTACAGTCGCGCAGACGCCATCGCCTTGCTGGTAACTTTTGTCGCGGTGCTTGGACTGGGAATCGAAACCGGCATTCTTATCGGAGTCGCAGCGACGATTGTGATGTTGATGTGGAACATGAGTCGTCCACACGTTGCCGAAGTCGGTCGGGTGGGTGATTCGGAGCATTTTCGAAATATAACACGTCACGATGTCAATTTGACTGATGGCGTGTTGGCGTTTCGAGTGGATGAAAGTTTAAACTTCGCCAACGCCCCTTTTCTTGAATCCTACCTCCATGAACAAATTTCGCAGCGTCCAGAGATCAAGTCGGTATTGCTGATCTCCTCGGGGATCAATGAAATTGATGCAACGGGGATCGAGGTCCTGGAAACGATCAATCGCGAATTGAATTCTGCTGGTGTCGAATTTTATCTGTCAGACGTCAAAGGCCCCGTCTTGGATCGATTGAGGGCCGCCGGTTTCGATTCGGCATTTCTTGACTCGCACGTTTTCATTTCGGCTCACAAAGCACTTTGTCGTCTAAGTCAGCCAGCCGCGGAAACTTGTGGTCAATCCAAAACCCCATTCAAATCCGGCTTGCCAAATCCAACGGAAACCGAAATCCATCAATGAATCTAATGCACAAACGATTGAACAAGTGCTCTTCGAGCAAATGGGTGGTACATTAGAAGACGCCGTAGTGACGTGCTGGACGCCCATCGACAACACTGTGCCGCTCAAGGGATTGGCACCGAGAAGGCAATCACCCATGGTGTCTCGCATTTGCCGTTCAGTTTAGTCAATGCCTTGGCAAGAACCTCGACAACCACTCCCAAGCAAACCATACACCCATTCCATAGGAATCATTCATGTCCGATCCAAAACGAATCGTCATTGTCGGCGGCGGGACTGCCGGAATCACCGTGGCTGCTCAATTACTCAAGAAAAATTCCGGTCTGAACATCACTCTGATCGAGCCAAGTGACAAACACTACTATCAACCACTGTGGACCCTAGTGGGTGGTGGAATCTTTCCGAAAGAAGAGTCCCAACGCAACGAAGCGGATTACATTCCGCGCGGTGTAAAATGGGTCAAGGACTTTGTTGACTCATTTGATCCAGACAACAATGCAATCAAAACCCGAGGTGGAGAGACGATCGGCTACGACTACCTCGTCGTCTGCCCCGGCCTTCAATTGAATTGGTCGGACATCAAAGGTCTCTCCAAAGAGATCGTTGGCACTCATGGAATTTGCAGTAATTACAGTTTCGACACGGTTGATACGACTTGGAAAACGCTTCAGGAATTCAAAGGCGGAACCGCGTTGTTCACTCATCCGCTAGGCGCGGTCAAGTGCGGTGGTGCTCCAGTCAAGATTTGTTTTCTCGGCGAAGACTACTTTCGCAAACAAGGGATTCGCGAAAAGTGCAAGGTGATTTTTGGCGTCGCGATGCCTAGAATTTTTGCGGTCGACCCGTACGCGTCCACCTTGGAAGAAATCGTTGAGCGACGGGACATCGATGTTCAACTGAAACACGATTTAATCGAAATTCGACCGGAAGCCAAGGAAGCGGTTTTTCAGATTGTAGAATCTGACGAACAAAAAACGATCAAATATGACATGATTCACGTCACCCCAAAAATGGGGGCACCGGATTTTGTCAAAAACAGTCCGCTCGCCGGTGAGGGCGGCTGGGCCGATGTCGACAAGCATACAACTCAACATACCCAATTCAAAAATGTGTTTTCGCTTGGCGATTGCTCGAATTTGCCGACCTCGAAAACAGGAGCCGCGATTCGCAAACAGGCTCCCGCGACGGTCGCCAACATTCTGGCCTTAATCGAAGGCCGTCCGCTCGACGGTCATTATGACGGATACACGTCGTGCCCATTAGTCACCAGTTACAACAGCATGGTCCTGGCGGAATTCGACTACGACAAGAACCCGCAAGAGTCGTTTCCGTTCGACCAATCGAAAGAACGCTTCAGCATGATGATGCTGAAGAAGTATGGTTTGCCAAATCTGTATTGGCACGGAATGCTGAAAGGAAGGGCCTAGAACAGAACCCTCTCTGAAGACACTCAGCTTTAGAGTATGCGATTTCGTTCTGCCCATCTCCAAGAATTTCGGTAGTCAATGCGATCAAACAGAGCAGGCGTCAGCAGTGGAGCCATCGGGCCCGCAATTCAACGTGCAGTCGCTGCTGGCTTCATTGAATGTCGAATTAGAGGCAACACAAAATCATCATCTCAATCGAGTCAAAGCGCCGAGTACGCGATCCGTTGGGATGAAAGCGGAAATTACACAAAGACCTTCGAACACTTCGACGGCTTTTATAAGAGAGAGGGGAATCGAACGCCGATCCCAAACGCATTCTTTGAACAAATCATAGATTTCTTGACAATTCGTAGTTGAAAACATGGGGAGTTAATTTTGCCAGATCGAGGCTAAGGGCGATTTCCCAGTCTTTTGCGATGACTACCCATCAACACCAAGGCTTTCTTCACCGGGTATAGCTGAGGACTTGATGCAGTAAGAAACGCCAAATCCCCCAAGCCTCGAGAAAGTGACTTCCGTTCGACACGGCGGAGTGGGGGAGAGAGTTGCCGGACCAGGTGGCCGTGGGTCGTTACGAACCCACGGTTCCCACAGACCCGTACGAGCGCACATTAGCGCACACGGTTCCTCGAGTCGTGATTTCGCCGCGCGTTTGAGAGTTGAGCGGGCAGTGCGAACCGGAGCAAGTGGATAACGACGGAGGATGGCATCGAATTTCCCCCATGTTACGAGCGAATGCGATTGCGGCGGTTGAGCCACGTTCGCTGAACACTTGTTGTTTACCGTGCCGACTGGGCTTATCCGGATCTTGAACCGGGATTTGACAGCGTCGGGAATACCGAAAATCGACGAACGCGGCTATTCCGTTGACGTTCACGCGTTGCGGCATTCATTCGGCACGTTGCTTTCAACGTCCGGTGTCGCTCCAAGGGTGGCCCAGGCAGCGATGCGGCATTCTGACCTTCGGCTGACAATGAATGTGTACACAGATCCGAAGCTGTTGGACATTCACGGGGCTTTGAATTCGCTGCCGTCACTTGATTCGGCGATTGAATTGAACCAAGAAAAAGCGACAGGAACCAACGATAACAAGCCTTCGATTATGTTCCCCAATATGTCCCCAGAAACCTGCCCAATTTTGTCTAAACGTGACAATCCAGAGCAAAACCGAGAGGCGAACAAGGACACCTTAAACAAACAAAAACGCCGGGAAAACATGTGTTCTCCCGGCGTTTCGTTAGTGGGCGATATTGGACTTGAACCAACGACCTCCACGATGTCAACGTGGCGCTCTAGCCAACTGAGCTAATCGCCCGATTAAGGGTTACCTTCGAGCGGATTATAACCGGTCTGGGGTAGATTGAGAATATCGCCATTTGCAGTTTTCTTCTTTACTTCGTGTCCAAATCTGCGGCGATTTCTACGCAATTTTCTGCGAAATCCAACCGAAGCCAGCAAGAAGTCCCGTTTCGCTGGCTCGCCCGATCAGCGGATCTGACAATATGACCCAAAATCAGCCAACTCGGTTCGCTTGATTTTCGTCAATATCAAGACGAAAAATCGCTGGTTTAGTCTTAAATCAAACTTTGAAAATCGGGGCCAAATTCGATTGTGTCGGCGAGATAGCTCGGTGGCGGAGCCGCAGTTTGTCGGGCAAGAGGTACCTTGGTTGGGCCGAAGTGACGTTCGCTTGCGTTTGGGGCACAATTTGTCAAAGGAATGGGTTGCCCCAAGTGCCAAGCCCCACCCAGCACCTCGTTGCGAAGCGACGGTTCGTGGCCAATCGTGAAACGAGATTCCGACCCGCTAGAAACGCTGGCAGTCTATCCCACCGGCTACGCGTCGATGGGGGCGGGCTTGTCGGCCAGTTTGCAAACCGTCTCGAATTGCTTTTTGGTGACCGGCTGGACCGAAAGTCGAGATCCTTTTTGGAGCAGCACCATGCCCTCAAGACTCTTGACGTTTCGTAATTCTGTCAACGACACCAACCGCTTGAGCTTCTTGACCATTTTGATATCGACCATGAACCAGCGCGGCGTTTCGTGTTTTGATTTTGGATCGAAGTGCTTGTCGTTGACATCAAACGCCGTGAAATCCGGGTAAGACTCTTTGACGATCTTGGCGACTCCGGCCACCCCCGGCGGCTTGGCGTTGGAATGATAGAACAACACCTGATCGCCTTTTTTCATGTCGTCCCGCATGAAATTTCGGGCTTGGTAATTCCGCACTCCGTCCCAATGCGTTGTCTTGTTCGACTCACTAGCCAAATCATCAATCGAAAAACACTCGGGCTCGGACTTCATTAACCAATAATTTACAGAAGCAGGCATCGATCATCACTTTTGGAAAAAACGTCTGGCTGGAAAAACTGAATCGTCAACACTTGAACGTCGTTGCATCGACGATCGAAGACACGGAAGAACGACGGGTCACAAACGATGACACCGCAAGCCATTCATTCGAAACTCAAACTAACCACTGGAGCAAGTCAAACCATCGCTTACCCCTAATCACTAGGCTTTATTTAGTTTTAGCTTTTGTTCCAACGGCGCGAAGATTTCCATCACGGAACGCCTCGGCCATCGCTTGCGGGACTTCGGCTTCCGCCAAGACCAGTTGAGCTCGCTCCTTGGCCACGTCTGCTTTCATCTCTTGCTCTTTGGCGATCGCATCGGCACGGCGTTTTTCAGCAGCAGCTTGAGCGACACGAGTGTCCGCCTCAGCTTGATCGGCTTGCAAGCGAGCACCAATATTTTCACCGACATCGATATCAGCAATATCGATCGAGACAATTTCAAACGCCGTGTGGGCGTCGAGGCCTCGCTCAAGCACAGCTCGTGAAATTCGATCGGGATTTTCCAAGACATGCTGATGGCGATCTGCCGATCCGATCGACGAGATGATCGATTCACCCACGCGGGCGATAATGGTTTCTTCCGTGGCGCCGCCGATCAATTGCTCAAGATTGGTACGGACGGTAACACGCGCTCGAATTTTCAACTCGACACCGTCTTTTGACATTGCGCTCAGAAAATTCTTGCCACTGCGTTCTAGGTCGGGGCAGTCGATGACTTTGGGGTAAACCGACGTACGAACAGCGTCCATCACGTCGCGGCCAGCCAAGTCGATGGCGGCGGCTCGATCGAAATCGAGGTCAATATTCGCTCGCTGAGCCGCGATGATCGAGTTGGTGACTTTCATCACGTCGCCGCCAGCCAAATAATGAGCTTCCAGCTGCTCAGTGCTGATTCCATCCTTGCGGCTGATGTTCAATCCCGCTTGTTTGGCCATGACTTTGGCTTTCACAATCATATCCGGGCGGACTTTCCGAAAACCCATCCCCATCAAGCTAAACAAACTCACATCAGCGCCGGACATGTAGGCTTGAAACCAAAGCTTGCCGTATTTCGCAAACACTAGTAGCAGCGCCAGCGCTACCAGCAAGAGAACCCCAATGACCGCCCAAATTGCGTAGTTGGACAGATCTTCTTTGAATCCTCCATCCACCTGGGCGATTAGAAGACCAACGTCTTGAAAATTGAGGGACAGGATTTGTGGACTCGAATGCACAGCAACCTCAGTCGTTATTGGCAACATTGTTTCGTCATTTCAATTCATGATTGATCTACGTCATGATACCGATAATTTCGATCGGTGTCATCCAATTCAATTGACCGCAAAAACACGGGGATCCGTGGAGCATTGAATCGTTCACAGCCGCTTTTGGGCGTGTGAGTTGGCTGGAACAGGCCTTTAGTATGTCGTTTGCGATTGGAACTATCAGTTTTTTGAGGGGCGCGAAAGCCAGGCTGGAAGCCTATCCCACTTGGTCGCTATCGATCCATCCACCGCCCATGACTTGCTCGCCGTCGTAGCAAACAACGGCCTGGCCTGGCGCGACGCCATTCTGCGGCTCGTCAAACTCAACCCGCAGGCGACCGCCTTCAAGCACCTCAGCCGTGGCCGCGTGGGCTCGGCTGTTGTAACGAATCTGAGCGAGGCAACAAAAGGTCCCAACCGGCGGATCGACCAGCCAATTGGTTTCACTAGCCGTCAACGATGAGCGACCGAGTTCAGCCAGTTTGCCGATCACGACTCGTTTTTCCTGCGGCTGAATCCGAACGACAAAATAAGGCTCACCCATCGCGACCCCCAAACCCTTGCGTTGGCCGATTGTGAATCGCTCAATCCCGGGATGATGCCCCACTACGGTTCCATCGGTGGTGACGATTTCCCCCGCAAGCTCACCACCTGATTCGTCAACGACATCACCACGTCGTTCTCGAACAAACTCGTCGTGTTTGCCCGAGGTGACAAAACAGATCTCTTGACTGTCTTTCTTTTCAGCCACATTAAGCCCAAGCTGACCGGCGACTTCACGAATGAACGGTTTCTGGTATTGGCCGACGGGTAGCAGCATTCGCTCGAGGAACTTCTGCTTAATCCCGAACAATACGTACGACTGATCTTTGCCATCGTCGACGCCGCGTAACAGCCGCAACTCACCATCGTCTCGCGTCAGTTGGGCGTAGTGGCCGGTCGCGAGGAATTCGGCTCCCACGCTGTCGGCGTAGTCGAACAGCTTGCCGAATTTGATTCGGTTATTGCACATCACGCACGGGTTAGGCGTCCGGCCAACGGTGTATTCATCGACGAAATAGTCAATGATCCCTTTAAATTCCTGCTCGAGATTAAGGGCGTAGAAAGGGATCCCCAATCGCTCAGCGACTCGGCGACCGTCTTCTGCATCGGAGGCACTGCAGCAACCCTGCTTGTGATCGGCTCGATTGTTAAGCACTGGCAATAGCGGAGACGACTCGAGCTTGCCATCGATCGCGCAGGCTTCGAGGGCTTTTTCACCATGCCGCATGAAAACGCCAATCACCTCATGGCCCTGCTCAATCAACAGGTGAGCGGCCACGCTGGAGTCGACGCCTCCCGACATTGCTAGTACGACTCGAGCCAATTGATCCCCTTCCAAACGACGAAATGTGAAGAAACCAAGTCTAGAAGGACGACTCCCAATGAACAACCTGCGATTTGCAATCGAATCCAAGTGTCTTCCGACCGATTTCCCACCGTTTCCCAAGAGTTTAAAGCCAGTTATCCTCCCCAAGTCGTCGTTTCGCCTATCGGATACCGGGTCAGAGCGATATGATTCCGGGTCATAAACCGCTTGAATTACGGGGATCTGTCGGCCGTCTGCCGACGATGCAAGCGTGATCGAGTAAATGCATTCGCGGAAATCCAATGACTCTACGTAAAGACATCCGAAACATCGTCATCATCGCTCACGTCGATCATGGCAAAACTACGCTCGTCGATTGCTTGCTCCGGCAAAGCGGACAGTTTCGTGAGTCACAGTTGCTCGGTGAACGAATTCTCGATTCCGGCGACATTGAAAAAGAGCGTGGGATCACGATTCTCGCCAAGAATATTGCGCTGCCTTACAAGGGCGTTAAGATCAACATCATCGACACGCCGGGCCACGCCGATTTTGGCGGCGAAGTCGAACGCGTGATCAAAATGGCGGACGGAGCGTTGCTGCTCGTCGACGCTGCCGAAGGGCCGATGCCACAGACTCGATTCGTGCTGGGCAAAGCCCTCGAGGCTGGCCTCAAGCCAATCGTGGTCGTCAACAAAGTCGATCGTCCCGACGCCCGGACAGCCGAAGTCGTCAATGAAGCGATGGAGCTGATCCTCGAAATGGGTGGCGAAGAGTTCCTTGATAACTTCCACTACATTTACGCCTCCGCCAAGGACGGCTACGCGACGCATGAGCCCGAAACCTTCGAGGGCAACATGGAACCACTGCTGGACCTTGTCCTCGCACAAGTATCCCCACCCATCATCGAGCCAGGCAAGTTTCGAATGGGCGTCACTACGATGGACTGGTCTGAGTTCGTTGGCCGGATCGCAGTTGGAAAAATCAAAAGCGGCTTCGTCAAGAAAGGCCAATCGGTCAATGTGATCGGTTCCGATGGCAAATCCCGCACCTGCAAAATCTCCGGACTGAGCTCGTTTGACAAGCTTGGCCGGATCGATGTCGAACGCTGCGAAGCAGGCGAAGTTGCCGCCATCATCGGGATCGAAGACATCGAAATCGGCGACACGATTTGTGATCTTGAAATCACCGAACCGCTTGATCGAATTTCCGTCGACGAACCCACCTTACAAATGGTGTTTTCGATCAACAGCTCACCGCTCGTTGGCAAAGAAGGAAAATACGTCACCAGCCGCCAACTACGCGAACGTTTGTTCAAAGAACTTGATCGTAACGTGGCCCTCAAAGTTGAAGCGATGGAAAGCGGCGATGCGTTCGCCGTCGCCGGTCGCGGAATTTTGCACTTGGCCGTCTTGATCGAGACCATGCGTCGCGAAGGATTCGAGTTGTCCGTCGGCAAACCGAAAGTCGTGATCAAAGAGATTGACGGCGTTAAGCATGAGCCGTTTGAGACGTTGGTGGTCGAGGTACCCACGGAGAAATTCGGCCCCGTAATGGAAATGGTTGGCAATCGACGCGGTGAACTGCAGGAGATGACGACGCGCGGCGATTTCACGCTGGCAAACTTTATCGTTCCTTCTCGTGGCCTGATCGGGATGCGAACCAAGCTTCTCAATGCGACCCAGGGAACCGTGGTCATCAACCATCGCTTCTTGGAATTCCGCCCGCTCGAAGGTGAAATCCTGGCTCGCCCTAACGGCGTGATGATTTCAATGGTGCCCGGCAAAGCGGTCGGTTTTGCACTCTCGACATTGCAGGCACGGGCTGAGATGTTTGTCTCACCAGGCGATGACGTCTACGAAGGCATGATTGTTGGCGAAAATGCCAGATCCAACGATTTGCCAGTGAACCCAACCCGCGCCAAACAACTCACCAACATGCGTGCCTCGGGAACCGACGACAACATCATGCTCAAGCCAGCTCGCCAATTCACACTCGAGTCAGCTCTCGAGTACGTTGAAGATGACGAGTGGGTCGAGATCACGCCAGCTTGTATTCGCCTGCGAAAAATGCTCCTCAAAGAGTCCGATCGCAAACGAGCCAACCGCTCAGCGATGGCGACAAAGTGATGATCCATTGCGGATCTTTATGAACGTCGGCAAGCCAGCCAAAAACCAAGCCTTACGCCATCATCGCCGATTCAATACTGCCAGATCCTAGATCGGCTTAACGACTATCCGGCAGGCGCGGGCCACCAATGCGTAGTATTTCTGGCCTCGCCAAAAAAGTGATTGCAGCAAAAACTCGCTGAATCCAGAAGGCTGCCTGTCGCTCCCAGGCCGACATTAACTTGTGATCAATCTCGCGGAGCGAGAAATGGTCGCCTTTCGCTCCGCCGAAAGAGCGCTGAACGTCGATCCAGCATTCGAATAGCAACTAACTCAATCGAACAAAAACCAATGACAAAAATCATTCGCCAATACGAAGATCGCGATTTGGATTCCATCCTTGAGTGCTTTCTAACCGCCTCAAAAGTCGCCCACCCGTTCCTCTCAGAAGCGTTCTTGCAACAAGAACTGATCAATATCCCCAATCTGTACCTCCCAAACACCGACACCTGGGTCGCTGAAACGGAAGGGCAAGTCGTCGGGTTCATCGCTTTGATGGGTAACGAAGTCGGTGCGATCTTTGCATGCCCGGAACATCATGGCACCGGAGTCGGCTGGGCGCTGATGAACAAAGCTCGGGAACTGCACGACGAATTGGAAGTCGAGGTCTTCAAAGCCAACTCAATCGGACGCCAGTTTTACGAACGCTGCGGGTTTGAGCAAATCGAAGAAAAAATGCACGAGCCGACCGGCAACGAGCTACTGCGGCTCAAATTGAGCTGAACAACAAGGCCGAACAAACTAAACTGACCTAATCCGAGACCGCTTCACGGCCCCTCGGAACGATCAGCTTTCTCCCAAACTCGCTTGAGCCAGGGAACGGCGTCTTTCAAGGGAGCGGCGAACTTGCCCGTTTGATTGTGAGGCAATCCTTCCAGCGCCACCAACTCCATGTCCTGATTGCCGCTGACGACCTGGGCTTGGATATACTCTTCGGTGCCTTTGATCGGCACGACGGTGTCAGCCCGCGAATGAATCGCGTAGACCGGAGTCGTCCACGTCGTCCCTTCCTTGACATAAGGATCGCCGGCGATCGGAATCATGGCCGTGAATCGATCCTGATGACGGCTGCCAAGGTACCACGTCCCGTGCCCGCCCAAACTGAACCCCGTTAATAAAACCCGAGACGGATCGATGTTGTGATTTTTAATCACGTGGTCCATCAACTCCATCACCGAATTCTCGTTGGCCTCGGTGCCCCAGCCCCCGTCAATCGAATCCGGAGCGACCATGATGGCATTGAGTTCCTTGAGCCCAGGATAGACCAGATTCTCAATGACCCCGCGAGAATAATGTGGCGTGACTTTGCCGCCGTAATGCAACGCCACAATCAACGGCGTGGGTTCATCGCCCGTATAAGCGTGGGGAGTCAGCAGCGTAAATCGTACTTCCTGACCGGTCGACAACTCCAGCGAATCTAGCTTGACCTGACTCTTGAAACGGTTCTCTAAATCAGCCAGCGTCATGGTTGTCTTTACTTTTGGATCCCCAGAACAACCAACCGCTAAGAGCAACAGCAACGCACTGATCAACCGTTCGAGCTTCATTCGTTCGTTCCCAAATCCAAAAAAATTTGATTTGCAAGTTGCTTTGACAACTTAATCTCATCTCACTACATCCATCTCACCAAAGAAGAGCACCAGAAGCAACTGGGCCAATTTCTTGTTGCTGACTTTCCCTTCGAATCGTCATTGCGCATTGGCCAACGGTGAACCTGCGATAACCGTGGCCATGGCCCAAACGGCTAACTCTACCATTGAGTTTTGACAAACCACTCCTTGGAAAGACAAACTCAAGCCTTCGTTTCGTCCCAAGGGCTTTCCCAAGCCGTACACTGGCCCAGGTACTCACCGTAGACTGGAAATTCATCGGCCTTCTTTTCCAACCACTCAACCGCATCGGCCACTAGCTCTTGCTCCTGCTCCAGCGTCAAAGCACCCATCAAGACTTTGGTTCGCAGCAACACAAAATAAGTATCCAGAACATCGCAGCGACAGTAGTCGTTGATCTTGGCCAGCTCGCCCTGATTGTAGAGGTCCTGAACCATGTGGCCAGCGATCCCCATTTTCCCGGGCTTGCCAAGAATATTAGCAACTAGATTCAGGCCACCGTTAAGCCGCGTCGCACCGTAGTTGGTCAGGATTTCTTGCAGATCAAAATGCGAAGCCTGATTGTATCGGTTTCGTTTCTGGTCGTACGTTCGATCATTGAGATTAAACCAAGCAGGAATTCCGTGCCCAAATCGAAAGGCCGACAACTCCATCAAAGGAATGTCAAACGTCCGCCCATTGAAGCTCACAAAGGTCGGCATCTTGTACGCTTTCCAGCCGTCCCAAAAGTGCTTCGTGATCACGTGCGGTCGAAAATTTGGCTCATCTAATGTCACGATGTCAATGATCTTGAGATCGATTCCGACTTTGATAATCGCCACAGAAATGGGTAGATGAAACGTATAGGGAATGAACTCGCTGCCAAACTGCTCCATCCGCTCCGCACAGTAGACTTCAATCGCTTTCTCCGGCGAGTAGCCCTCCGAGGGATAGCGAACTTTTGAAATCAAATCACCGTCAGCGATGCTTTCAATATCGAAGACCAGGTAGCTAACGGCGGGAGAGGACATAGAATGCTGGCTGGTTAAGTTCCATTGCGTTTCCTTAAAGCCTCATCGTATCGCAGCCTCAACGTCTTGAACACTCAGGCGTCGACAACGATTCGAAGAAACATCGCTAGAAGCCTCGCAGTTGGCAAGGGTTAGCCCCATGAACAAGCTAGGTCGCTTGCATGACGCGCCGCAAAGTGGTTCGTCTCCATCGACCTGATCAACAATTTGCATAAGAAAGCACGCACATGCACGGGACACCCGCACTCTCAATCGCCTATTTTGCGGCGGCGGCCCTGGTCGGGGCCCTAGGCCAATTCTTATATAAATCCGGAGCGGATGCGACGTCCGAGACATGGACCAGCTACCTCTTCAACGCCCGCTTGATGGGCGGCGTCGTTTGTTACATCGCCGTCATGGTCCTGTTCGTCGCCGCCTTTAAAAACGGCGGATCCCTGGCGGTGCTCTATCCCGTCTATGCGTCAACGTTTATTTGGGCCGCGATCATCGCCCGCCTGGCGTACGGAACACCAATCTCATTCACCAACGTGGGCGGCATGCTCCTGTTGATCGGTGGAATGTATTTGATCGGAAAGCCGTCATGAACCTAGAACCCTACGAACCGACAGATAGACGACCGATCAATAGCCGCAACACCGGTTGGGCAAAACGAATCTCCAGTGCACTGGTCAACGCCAACATCTCGCCGAATTCGATTTCCGTGTTTGGAATGCTTGCGGCGATCGGCGCCGGCGTGCTATTCGGTTCGACCATGGTCGCCGACGGCATCCTCCAACGTAGCTGCTGGTTTGCCGGTGGATTGTGTTGTCAAATTCGATTGCTGTGCAATCTGTTCGATGGAATGGTCGCGGTTGAGCAACAAACCGCCTCGCCCGTTGGAGAGCTGTACAACGAAGTTCCCGACCGCGTTTCCGACGCCGCCATTTTCATCGGGATTGGCTTCGCAGTTGGTGGGAATGCCCTTGGGGGAGTGGTCGCCGCGTTGCTCGCGGTCTTTACGGCTTACGTTCGAGCCACCGCCAAATCCGTCGGAGCCCCCAATGATTTTTGTGGCCCCATGGCGAAACCCCAGCGGATGGCATTGGTCACTCTGCTCGCCGTTTACATGACATTTACCCCCGTTGCCTGGCATCAAGTCCCAGAGAGCCAGTTCCTCATGGCTCCGACGATCGTCTTAGGAATCTTGATTGTCGGCTGCGCGCTAACGTCGATTCGTCGCTTGGCCCGCGCCAGTCAATCGCTAAGAAACTCGATGGCAGACCATGGAGAAGCCCAGTGATTGCCGAAATGACCACGATCGACCGCATGCTGGGATTTAAACATGCCTTTGACCACCCCGTCACTATCGGGATTGTCTCCACGATCGCGATCGCGCTGGTTGTGTCGTCAATTCTCGTGCGGACGCTCCACGGTTCAGGCAAACTCTCAGACGCCACGTTTGATGAGTTGATCAAACGCATCAGGTCGTGGCTCGTACTATGCGCTGCGATGGTGATTCCAATTCTACTCGGCGCAGCATGGGTTTGCCTGTTTTTCCTGGCCTTAAGTCTCACTTGCTGGTGGGAATTCACCAGAGCCACCGATCTAAAACGTCGCTCTTCGATGGTGCCAGTGATGGTCGCAATCTTGGCAACCTACTTTGCCGTCCTCGATCATTGGATGGGATTTTTCGCTGCGTCCTGGGCGTTGGGCATGTGCCTGATCGCTACCGTCGCGCTTTGGGACGATGAACCCACCGGCTATATCAAGCGAGTCTCAATCGCGATCATTGGGTATGCGTTGTTTGGCGTCAGTCTCGGACACCTTGCCTTCATCGGCAACGATGTGTTGTTTCGACCCATTCTATTGTGGCTGTTGTTTTGCACCGAACTCAACGACGTGCTCGCCTATATCTCCGGTAAAACGATGGGGAAACGGAAGTTACTGCCCAACACGAGCCCCAATAAAACTTGGGGTGGTGCACTCGGAGCGATTGTCTTGACAACCACCGTCGCCGCTTTTATTGGCCATTTCGTTTTTCTAGGAACACGACTTGAACATCCAATCCATCTGATTTGCATGGGTTTTCTGATTAGCGTTTTTGGTCAGTGCGGTGATTTGGTAATCTCTTCTTTCAAGCGGGACCTGAACATCAAAGACATGTCGAACGTCATCCCTGGGCACGGAGGGGTTTTGGACCGGTTCGACAGCCTGCTTTTGGTCTCGCCGATCCTGTTCCATTACATCAACTACTTTCGGGGAATCGGGATCGGTCAACCGACTTTTATTTTCACCGGCTATTTCAATTGAATCAGCACAGAGCTGCTTGATTCGCTGACACAACTTGTGCTTCGTCCAAATTCGAAATTAGGTTGGGTCACACCTGCCGTTTTGGTTCTAGCTTTGACGATTCATCAAACATTTTTTAATTCAACCACTATCACGACAATTTCCACGATCCAAACCATGAACAAGCCACGCATTCTCGAACGATTCCTGCAGTACGTCAAAATCAACACGACTGCGGTTGAAGAGTCCGGCAAGTACCCCAGCAGTGACGGCCAGCTTGAAATCGGAAAACTGCTCGTCGAACAGATGAAGTCGATGGGCATCGCGGACGCCGAACAAGACCAATGGGGAATCGTCTACGGCACGATCCCGGGCAACGTCGCAGGCGCCCCGGTCGTGGCCTTCAATTCTCATGTCGACACCTCGCCCGAAACGACCGGGCTCAACGTGACGCCCAACGTGATTGAGAATTTCGATGGCCAAGACATCGTCTTGAGCGGCGCCCCCTCCAAAGTCATAACGGCCGCTGCCTGCAAGGAGCTCTCAGGGGCGGCCGGCAAAACAATCATTACGACCGACGGCCGAACGCTGCTGGGCGGGGATGACAAAGCCGGTGTGGCGATCATCATGGAGGTCGCCCAGCACCTCATTGAAAACCCTGAGATTCCACACGGAGATGTTCGGATCTTCTTCACGTGCGATGAAGAGATTGGTCACGGCGTGGACCATGTCGACCTTGCCAAAGTCAACGCGACCGTTTGCTATAATTTTGACAGTGGAGGGCAGGGCGACATCGACGAGGAGACGTTCTCCGCTGATATGGCGACCGTGACGTTCACGGGAGTTAACACCCATCCGGCTCACGGCAAAGACAAAATGATCAACGCCAGCCGAGCCGCCGGCCATTTCCTAGCCAAACTGCCAGCTGAGCTGTCACCCGAACACACAGAGGGTCGCGATGGATTCCTCCATCCATATTCGCTCGAAGGCGGAGTGGCCTCTGCGACCCTTAAGATCCTTATCCGTGATTTCGAGACCGCGAAACTAGCTGAACACGCCAACGTCATACGAGAGACGGCCGCAGAAGTCGAAACCATTTGCGATGGCACTCAAGTCGACATCGAATTCGTTGAACAATACCGCAACATGGCCGACGGATTGGTCAACGAACCACGAGCCGTCCAATACGCAGTCGAAGCCCATCAAGCCCTCGGCCGAGACTACAAACGCACGATCGTCCGCGGCGGCACCGATGGTTCTCGATTGACGGAGCTTGGACTGCCAACTCCCAATCTTTCTTCCGGCCAACACAACATTCACTCGCCGTTGGAGTGGGCTTGCTTGGACGAAATGGTGGCTGCCGCCGAAGTCGGAATCGAAATCGTAAAACGCTGGGCGCAAGACCAAGCATGACCCATCCGTCTAAGAAAAAAAGTGGCCTTCCTCAGTTTCGCATTTCGACGATCCTCAGCTGGACCGGCGTGGTTGCTTTTCTTCTGGTAGCGTTTCGAATTGACAAAGTGGTCAGTGAACTTGACATGAGTTCAGCCACGACAGTTGAAACTTTCTCAGGTTCGATTGAGATGCTGATCGTGTTCAGTATTTTCATCCTTCCGCCGTTCCTTTGCATTCCTAATCTAATCGATCGACTGCTTCACCCAAAGCACAGCCTGATTTTTTCAACCTCATGGAGGCTGTGGACTACGGCTGCAATTGCCATTTATTCCGTGGCAATGCTTATGTTGGCATCGATCGGATTCTCACCCGAATGGAAAGGGAGCAAGGGGCTACATTGGTTTTACTATACGCTTGACGACTGGGCAGGATTAACGCTTTGGCCCATCTATATCCTCGGGGCAGGATTGTTCGTCGTCGGCCTCTACAACGACGACAAGGCCAAACGTTCGCCACTTATCCTGATCGGAGTTTTGGCCAACGCAGCCATTTCATTTTGGTACGCAGGCGCCTCGATTTTCTTTAACTTCCTTGCCTCCAGCCAAAACCATCCGTTGAGCGTGGTCCCAGCGGCTTGTGGCGTATGTTACTCGCTCTATGCGGCTATCATGATTCGGAATCGCAAGTGGACTTTCGCTACCCTACAAGAGACTTGGGCTCACATCACTGGCTGGTTCGTGCTACTGTTCGTCTCGATTGGAATCAAATATCCCCTTGCACTTCGATTTTACGAAAGTCTGCCTGACGAACAGCCCGAAGGGTGCTTTGTGGTGACCGCGGCCTCGCGCGGGCATCAGAGATTCGTTGGAAGCTGGCTCGACGACCAACAGCAGCGCATCATCAACCGCCAGCTCCAGACATTTTGGAAATTCGAAGCGAATCTCAAGTTGAGATTCCCCCAGCCCCACCGGCGACTTCGTCTTGTCTACAATCGCGTCGGGCCAATGATTTCCAAATGCATTCGGTTCCGCTGGCAAGCGGACTTGATGTACGTCATCCTGAAACCACTTGAGTGGATCGCCCGATTCCTGACACGCTCAATCCACTAGGCATTTCGCTGGCAGGCCCGACGTAAACTTCAAAGCATTATGGAGCATTTTCGCCTTCAGAGAATGATCGACGAAGATCACTTCGCTACATTCCACGATCCTCTTCATCGAACGCCGAAGAACGTTACCTCACTCGCCAACGCGACCTTGCTAGTGACAGACCATCGAAAATGCGTTCGCCACGAACGAATGAATCATTTGTACCGGCGAGAAACAACGTCGTTTGATTGTCTTTCGACGGAGCGAAAGGCGACCATCGATCCTGAAAGGATCGCAGATGACAGATCGCAGATCGCAGATGGGGCTTGAGAGGCAGTTACACCACCGAATGATGAGATGCATGGAATTTACTTGATTACGATTGTGAGCGCTAACTTCTTTTGGCGCAACACTTTATGACTCCTGACGCAGAATTCTAGTTAGCGAGGACGAACAACCATTAAAAGCAGGACCCAACGAGGGCTCTCCCTCGCTGACGCATTCGGGCTACCATTGCGACCGCCGAAACCGACCTTAAATCAACAAGCCCGCAGGCGGCGGGTTCCCATTCTCACCTTCGGCTCGATACGTCCATGAAGAAAAAAGTCACGGACTCAAATCCAAATCAAATCTGAACTGACATGATAGCTTCAATGAACCACCAGCTATAATTAAACGGACTCTCATTTCGCTCGCTTATTGTTTACGTTTTTTCGCACCGACGTCATTTTCAATGCTTCGTTTAAAACTGCTCCTAAATCTCATCGTGTTCACGAGCATTCTGCCATGCACCTTCGTAGGCTCATGTGCAGCTGACGAGTTCACCGCGGCTCAAATCGAGTTCTTCGAAACCAGAATTCGGCCAGTGCTGGTTAAGCATTGCCTCGAATGCCATGGCCCCAATAAGCCAGAAAGCGATCTGCGGCTAGACTCGCGCGAAGCCATCCTCCAAGGCGGTGCCAGTGGCGAACCGGCCGTTGTTCTCGGCCAGCCCAAGCAAAGCCTGTTGATTCAATCGATCTTGCATTCCGGCGACTACGACATGCCGCCCACGGGAAAAATCGGAGAGTCCGAGGCCGCTGATTTAGCAAGTTGGGTCGAGATGAAGCTGCCTTGGCCAGCCAGCAACCAACCCATCGCCGCACTAAAAATGCCCGAGTTGATCCAACAACATCGGTCCTCTCACTGGTCATACCAACCGATTCAACCACCCACCGTCCCCGACGCAGCCACGGGCTCAACGCCGCTCGATAAATTCGTGATCGAAAAACTTGCCAAGCATTCGCTTGAGTTGTCACCACGTGCCGACCGTCGAACCCTGATCCGTCGGGCAAGCTTCGACCTCCTGGGCTTGCCCCCGACCTACGAATCCGTTCAAGCGTTTGTCGACGATGATTCTCCCGATGCCTACTCACAGATGATCGATCGGATGCTCGGTTCGCCTCAATATGGAGAGCGCTGGGCCCGGCATTGGCTAGACGTTGCCCGCTACGCCGACACAAGCGGATACACACTCGCTGGAAAAGACAACTCTTATCCGTTTGCCTACACCTATCGCGATTATGTGATCGATGCCTTCAACGCGGACCTGCCGTACGACCAGTTCATCCGTGAACAGCTGGCTGCTGATTACCTTGAAATCCCTCAGGACAAAAAAACCCTGGCGGCACTTGGTTTCATCACCGTTGGCCGCAAGTACCTTGCGCCTCACGACACCGTCGACGATCAAATCGACGTGGTGACACGTGGACTCATGGGTTTGACTGTCAGTTGTGCACGATGCCATGACCATAAGTACGACGCCGTTCCAACCGAGGATTACTATTCGCTGTATAGCGTGTTTGCCAACAACCACATTCCCCAAAACCTCCCACTCATCGGCGATCCCGCCAAAATCGCCAGCGTCAATGACAAACTGGACAAGCGTAAAAAGCTCGTCAAGCGCGCGGAAGCATTCCGAAAAACAAAACACCAAGAACTACTCAACCATGTTCATCAAAACCTGTCCGACTACTTGGTTCGAGTCATTGCCTCCGATCAGAAATTGAATTTTGCCGATCAGGAGTTTATCAAACTCAAGGATTCCGAGATCCGCAAACCTGTACTCGACCGGTGGCGAAACTACTTGGCTGGCAAAAAAGGCCAACCCACAATCCTGGCGCCAGCAACGCAACTTGTGAATCTGCCTGCGGAAGGATTTGAAAAAGCCGCGGCGAAATTGATAAGCAGCTGGTCAACGACACCCGAAAAAATCAATCCAGTTTTTCTCAAACTCTTGGAATCGAGTCCACCCAAGTCAAAACTTGAGGTCGCCAACCTGTTGAGCCAGTTGTTTGACGGCGTGTTGTCGAGCTGGAAAGCCCAAGGCTCAAAACCCCTAGCGATTGGACAGTTCCAGGGAGCCGAACGCGAAATTGCTGTGATTGTGTTCTCCAGCGGCTCGCCCGCCAATCTTGCGATCGATAAATCTGATCGATACCTGACAAAACAAGACTCACAAGAGCTCGCTCGACTTCGGGAACCGATCAAGCAACTGAACACTCAATCGGCCAACGACGAAGTCCGCGCGATGGTGTTGCGAGACAATGACAAACTACACGATGAACGAATCATGATTCGGGGTAACATCGATCGTCGGGGCGAAATCGCCCCTCGACGATTCGTGGCTTTGCTCAGTCAACCCGACCAACCAGCTCGTCCGTTGTTTCAACATAAAAGTGGCCGGCTTGAATTGGCTGAAAAAATCGCCAGCCCAGACAATCCGTTGACCGCTCGAGTGATCGTCAACCGGGTTTGGATGCATCACTTTGGAATTCCAATCGTGGACACGCCTAGCGATTTCGGGATCCGTTGCGAAGAACCCATCCACCGCCCACTACTGGACCATCTAGCCAGCGAGTTCATGAAAAACGACTGGTCAATCAAACAGCTTCATCAGACCATCATGCTGTCCGATGCCTATTGTCAGCAGAGCAACAACCGAGCAACCGGCCATCAAGCTGATCCCGAGAACCGCTTGCTTTGGAAAATGAATCGGCGTCGATTGGAATTTGAACCGCTTCGCGATTCGATTTTGGCCGTCACGCAGCAACTAGATCAAACGATGCATGGCCCTGCGATTGAACTGTTTGCCAACACACTAAGCAATCGCCGCACAATCTATGGCCGCATCGACCGTCAGGATTTACCGGGGCTCTACCGCGTGTTTGACCTCGCCAGTCCCGATCAGAGCGCCGCCAAGCGGACTCGGACGTCGGTGCCACAACAATCATTGTTCATGCTGAATTCCAAGTTCATCCTTCAACAAGCCAAGCACCTCGTCACCGCTGCTCAGTATTCAGCCAACGCCACACCCGACCAGAAAATCCGCAAGCTCTATCAAACCGTTTTTCAACGTCAGCCGTCGACTCGTGAAATTGAAATCGGCACAGACTATATTCGCAACAGCCCACCGAATTCAGAAGCCAAGAACCTTAATCCGTGGGAACGGTACGCTCAGATCCTGTTGTGCTCCAATGAATTCGAGTTTATCGATTAGTGTCAATCGAGAGAATCGCAAGTCGCCGCACGCATCTCCAGCATAAGATCCACCATGAATCCGAACCGCCCATCCATCCCATGCTCGCTGTCTCGGCGCAGTTTATTGCGCCGGTGCGGGACCGGAATGGCTGCTTTGGGGCTGGCAGGATTGTTCGGCGACGATGGTCTGCTGGGCAGTGCACTTCCGCCAGATTCCGACAACCAAAATCCACTGACGCCGCGGCCGTCTCATTTCCCGGGAACTGCCAAACGAGTCATTCATTTATTCATGAATGGTGGGCCATCCCAAGTCGATACGTTTGACTACAAACCAGAACTGCAAAAACGCGATGGCCAAAAATTACCGATCGATCTGAAGACCGAACGCAAGACGGGGGTGGCAATGGCGTCGCCCTTCAAATTCCAGCGGTACGGTGAATCCGGCACCTACGTCAGTGAGCTGTTTCGACATACGGCGCGACACATCGATGACATTGCCGTCATCAATTCAATGCAAGCCGATGTCCCCAACCATGAGCCTTCACTGCTATTGATGAACTGCGGTGAGTCTCGGTTGGTGCGACCAAGCATGGGTTCGTGGGTAACCTACGGGCTTGGATCAGAGAATCAAAACTTACCCGGGTTCATCGCACTGTGCCCCGGTGGCTATCCAATCAAGCAAACA
>JBLINZ010000039.1:0-23262 GCA_047639375.1 Mariniblastus sp.
GGACCCACGCTCGAATTCACCGGGTCCGGCGTTTAGCGTTGCCGGCGAATCGGCCAACTCGTCCAGCCGTTCCGCGCCGCTTGGTTCTCCGGATGACGGCATGGCCAGCATCGACTACCCCGTTGCGGCTCAACGATTTTGGCGTGACACGTTTTCGAAATTGAATTTCAATAAGACGCTATTCCTCAGGATCCTGAAGCATGTTCGGAACGGACAGTCGGTTGACCCAGCCCAGCAAGCCGCCGCTCAACAGTTGGTCAAACGTTTGGCAGAACGCCGAGATTTTTTCCAGCAAGATTTGTTTGACGGTCTTGCTTTGTCATCCGATGGAACGGAAACAAAGAAGCGGCTGAGCGAAGAAATGTCCGCTGCTCAGGACATCTGGGACAATCAAATCCTGCCGGCGATCACTGCTTCTTCCCACGGCGAGGAGTTCACGATCAGTCAGCTGAAGGCCGCGGAAAGGCTGCAAGCGGCGATTGACCCGATTCTTTACGCCCAGGTTCAAGACGCCACGAAAATTGGATGGACTGGCGACTCGGCGACTTGGAAGCGTATTTGGGAAAAAATCTGCATCTCTCCAATGCCGGAGTCGACTGCCATCACACGGGTTGAATTGATGGGCCAACCCAAATTGTATCGAGGTCGCGCAGTGGAGGTGGAAGGATGGGTTCGTGGAGGGCGGAAAGAATCCTTGGGTACCAACAGTGAATTAGGGATTCCGCACTACTATGTGCTTTGGGTGCGGCCGCGCGAGACGAAATTGGGGACTTACTGCATCTACACCCGGACACTCCCCGAAGGATTTCCGGAACTCACCGATAAGCTCACGGAAATTAACGAACAGGTTCGGGTCCGAGGTTACTTTTTCAAGATCCGTAACTACATCGCCCAAGAGTCGGTTCTGACTTGCCCGTTGATCGCTTCCCCCGCGGTTGAGCTGATTGAAACCAAGCAATTCACGGCGATCGCCGACTGGCAGCCATCGCGGATAACGCTCACCGTCATCTTGGTCATGCTGCCCATTTTCGCCACGGGAATCGCGTGGTCCGTTTTTCGTTCTTCAAAAACACGCCCTTTCGTTCATGGCAATAAGATGCAATCACGCATCGACCAATCGTTGTACGACTTGTCTGACGACCCCCAGGTTCAAACGGAACAAGAAAGAGTCATGGCACTTTATGAATCAGACGAACTCGATGATTAAATCTGCAACACGATGGAACGCTTCCCCGCGCCTTGTTTGTCTTTGCTGGCTAGGTGCTTGTTTGCTTGGAGGGAGCACTTCCAGAATAGGTTTTGCATCTCAGGTTCATGACCAAACTCCGATCGAGCTTTCAGGGTTTTCGATTAGCGAATCCTACGACGTAGAGGACGGCGCGGCGCTCGATGTGAACGCGCCCAAAGTAAAGCAATTGCTTTATCGGGTGATGCGGACTTCCCCGGAAAGCCGCAGTCTTTATAGCCAATATTCAAGCGACATTGCTTGGGATGATGTCGTCAACCAGGCCGCCGACTATCGGTTCTGGGTGTTTGACAAACAGGCCATTTTGAAAAGTGTTCGCAAGACGCAGCTGGCCAACCTGAGTCCTGCTGAGGAAATTCAACACGTGTTTGTCTGTCATTGTGAATTAGCCGACGCTGACTCTTCGATACCATTTGTGGTGATTTCGCGGACCCTGCCAAAATCACTGTCTAAGTCCGGTTCGTATTCAACTCCTGTTTCAATGAGCGGTTTCTTTTACGCCAACGCGGTCGACAGCCACAGTGAGTCGCCCACATCGCTACCGGTTTTTATCGTAGACCAACTCGGTTGGTATCCCACTGAGACCTCTGCTGATGTTTCCCCGGCTCATTTGCGATTGGCAAAACACGGGATGGATGTTGGCTTGATCGACAGTATCCAATCGAACAATACTAAGCCGCTCGGCAGTGCCGATGCAGAAGCTTTTTTTCAACTGATGGGCGCCATCAAAAGTATGGACTCCGTGTTCGACGATTCAATCGGTCCGAAGCTTGGCTTCACCGAACTGATGCAAAAATCAGAAAGTAATTTCGGCGAAGCGGTTCGGATTCGAGGGATGGTGAGGTCTTGTTCGGAAATCACAATCCCGCATCCAGATATCCGCAAGCGGTTGGGTGTCAGCAAGTACTATCAGCTGATGATTTTCCCAGACCTTGATGGTGCCAAGGTCGTTGTGAGGAGCAAAGACGGCGGAACGCTAGACTACCGCAAGTTTCCCGTCACCATTTGTTGTACGGAACTTCCAGCAGGTGTGGGGCCGCGGCAGATCGAACGCACGCCCGTTGAGGTCCAGGGGTATTTTTTCCGATTTTGGAAATATCAATCTGAGAAAACTCAAAACGTGGGTGTGGCGGGACAAATCAGCCCGCTAATTGTCACGAAAATCCCAAGAATACTGCCGCAGCAATCCAATCGACTCACTCAGATCATTACTGTGTTTGTGATTGCCGTTATTTTCGGAGTTGCGATCTTGTTGCTCTATTTTCGTTCGGCTGGGCAACGACGCGGATCCGGTCGTAGCTCCGCCGGGGCCCAGATCCTTGACACGCTTCCTGAAAAAATTGATTTATCTGGCGTCGAAGATTGATCCGACTGTGATTCGGTGGCTCACGAGCCATCGACCTTATGTCCCATCATGGTCTCTCAATTTGGGTCGTTCGTTTCATTCGGCCGGTCGTGCCATTCCTGTGTCCGCTGGATTTCCCCCTCTTTGGGAGCAAAGTGGGACGGCCGTATGCTGGTCGTATGTTGTGCGTCTCCGCCGACTTTTTGAAACGCGGCTGGTGCGGTACCATAGGAGGCTGAAATCACATTTCCGATCATCCACGTGATCGCGAACACACACGATGCCACCAAGGAAAGATTAATGAAAACTCCGGTTCGAGTTACCGTTACAGGCGCTGCAGGTCAAATTAGCTACGGCTTGCTATTTCGAATCGCGGCCGGGGACATGCTTGGACCGGATCAGCCCGTCATCCTTCAGCTCCTTGAAATCACACCCGCGATGAATGCTTTGCAGGGCGTCGTGATGGAACTCGAAGATTGTGCTTTCCCATTGCTTCAAGGAATCGTTTCGACGGATGATCCAAATGTTGGCTTTAAAGACGCTGACTTTGCGTTGCTTGTGGGCGCCATGCCACGCAAGAAAGGCATGGAGCGCAAGGACTTACTAACCGCGAACTCGAAGATTTTTTCGGTTCAAGGAAAAGCCATCGACGAACACGCTAAGAAAGACATCAAAGTTCTCGTTGTCGGCAACCCCGCCAACACCAACGCGTTGATCACCATGGCCAACGCTCCAACGATCAAGCATGGCAACATCACGGCCATGACACGTTTGGATCACAACCGCGCTCTCAGCCAGCTCGCTAACAAGACTGGCTGTCATTCCAGCGAAGTCAAGAAGATGACGATTTGGGGCAACCATTCCGCGACACAGTATCCCGACATCAGCGATGCCACCATTGGTGACAAGCAAGTCAGTGCGATGGTCGACGCCGGCTGGTATAAAGAAACCTTTATCCCGACCGTTCAGAAACGTGGAGCGGCAATCATCGAAGCCCGTGGGGCCTCAAGTGCCGCCTCGGCTGCCAACGCGGCTATCGACCATTTTCACAGCTGGGAGCTAGGCACAGCGGAAGGCGACTGGGTCAGCATGGCGATCCCCAGCGACGGAAGCTACGGCGTCGACGAAGGGCTGATCTACTCATTCCCTTGCACTTGTAACGATGGTGAATACAAGATCGTTCAAGGCCTTGAGGTCGATGAGTTTAGCCGAGAAAAGATGGATGCAACCATGACGGAATTGCGAGAAGAACGCGACGAAGTCAAAGACCTGCTGTAAAAATTACTTTCTCAAAGACCGGCAGTCGGTGCCGGTCTTTGATGGGTTCAGGAGGGTAAGCCTGCGAAAATATTCGGGCAACGTTTGGCTGCTAGCGAGTGAAAAATTCAATTCAAATTTTCAAATCTTTGAATGATGCGAATTGACAATTGAACGCTCAAACAAAGCAAAAATAAGACTGTCGCCGGTGAAATGTTTTTGAAATTTGGATTCAAAATACTTGATCGATCAGGTTGGTGATTTGTGGCGTTGACATTGATCGATAACTGATTTAAAAACTCGTCCCGCGTAAAAAAATGGCACTTCCGTCAGTCCAGAGACCCTGACAGACGAATGAATAGAATCAAGATTAGTCCTTTGGCGACGTCTGGTGAAAACCAGCTCGACCACGACTCAGCCTCCAAGCTTTCTCTCGATAATCTCGACAAGCTTACCAATCGAACCGACGACTTTTCGTTGTTCGTTCCCATGCACTACGAGAAGAACTACGCTTACCCGTTGGTGGTGTGGCTCCATTCGGACGGCAAGGATTCTGGCGAAGTTCACAAAGTCATGCCGCAAGCGAGTATGCGAAATTTCGTTGGTGTCGCTCCGCAATCGCCAATCGGAAATTTTGAAGCCGGTTACTACTGGGAACAAGAGCCCGACACGATTGACATGGCCCATGATTCAATTTTGGCCGCAATCGAAGGGGCTTCCAGTCGATACAACATTGCGCCTCAACGAATTTTCATTGGGGGAGCTGGCACTGGCGGAACGATGGCATTTCGAATTGCCCTTGAACGGCCTGAGCTGTTCTCGGGAGTTATCTCGATCAACGGTCCGATTCCAGATGGACAAAAACCGCTTGGGCAATGGGCTGAATGTCGTGAATTACCAGTTTTCTGGGCACATAGTCGCCGGAATCAAGATTTTGGCCAAGAGACGCTTTGCCAGCAACTTCGGTTGCTCCACATCGCCGGTTTTTCCGTTACGTTGAGACAATACCCGAGCGAGTGCTGTCTGAATGAGAAAACGCTTTCGGATATGAACAAATGGATTATGGAAGCCATTGGTTCGACGATCGCTTGAAGCTTCTGTTGCCCCCCTTGAGTCCCTCCTGGATGCCCACTCCAGCGTGGTGGTGTGGGGCCTCTTACTCACGTTGCCAGTATCTCTGCAGTTAACGCCTTGGCAATGCGTTGTCGTCTCTTCAGGCCAAGATCGGCCTCTAATTTCGAACGGTCGCGAGCCGCGATTATCGGCCCTTGGATTTTAGAGTCGTCCAGCGCGGCTCAAAGCCTGAGCCAACGTCCGTCGAAAGGGATTGACAGTTTGCCAGAAATTCAGCTACAAGCCTCTTTGATTCTCTCGCGAAGTCTCGTTCGACGTTCACGAGTTAAAAACTTCCCCACATTTTTTGGTTGATTGTCCATGAAGCAAGATCGACATGATTCATCTGGATTCTCGGGTCCAGAGCAAGATACTTCGACCACTGCTTTTACTCGCACCAAGTCAGAGCAAGCTTCTCCGGCCCAGGTTCGTAAGAACGTAAGTCGGCTGGTGTGCTCAGTCATTGAAGACTTTCGAACAAAACTTACGCCATTGAATATCACGTTAGAGACCGACCTTGATGAGGTAGAGGCCTACATTGATCCTTCGTTGGTTCGGATCGTCGCGGCGGGTTTGCTTGAGAATGCTTCTGAATCGCTGATTGGCGGCGGTGAGATCTCGGTGACTTTGATTGACGGACAGCACCAATGGGAATTGGAGGTCGCAGACTCAGCGCATATTTCATCAGAGCCTAGTGAAACCGTTTTTTCGATTCCCACCGGTTCGGAATTGACGCCTCACTTGCCATTCCCACAATCAGAATCGCTCCGAAACGCCCATCGAGCCGCCACGGCTCACCAAGGCCAAATTCAGACATGGAGTTGCCCACAGGGTGGCACCGCTCATGTGTTTGTCGCTTCGCAACGTCAGCTGCCTACTCATTCATCCCAGTCAAATCCGCCTTTGGACCCAACGCGACACAAGATTTGAAGACGCAATCTGCTTGTAACTTCTGAGTAGAAAAGCAGAAAACAACTGGCGTCTCATCCCGGAGAACTCAATGGATTCCCAAGTCACTTCCCGCATCATGCAATCTGTCTCCAATCGTCGCACCCAAGGGTTCGTCATCGGCGCCGTAATTTTGGTGATCGTCGCCGTGCTGCAGGTCAATAACCTGAAACCTAAAACGCCGATGCAGGAATTGCTGGTCAATTCGAATCTTTGCAAATCTGATCTGCAACGAATTCAGGTGGCACTTAGCCTATCCGGGAAGGCGAACTATCAGGTCAAAAACAATCTGGTTTTGGTACCTGTGGCCGAACACGCTCAATACCTGAAAGCCGTGGCTGAGCACGACGCTATTCCGGAAGACTTGCGCCGCGAAGCCGATCAGACGGGCACGTCGGTCAGCCCGTTTCTGATGACGCGTCCCCAGCAGCTGGCCCTCGAGAGAGACCGTAAAAAACAGGAAATTCGCACGATGGTTCTGCGTCTCCCGTTTGTTGAGCAGGCATGGTTTGAGATGGATAAGGCGGCTTCGCATTCGGCGTTCGAGCAAGCCAAGCAATCGGCCGTCGTCTCGATTCGAACCCATGACAACGTGACGCTTTCCGATCAGCATGTCGACACGGTTAAGATGATGATTGGCGGCGCGTTGGCTGGAATCAATCCAGACAGTATCGTGGTAATTGACCTCGGCGGCGGTTTCGCTCATCAGAACTTGGGAGATTCGGAAACCAACCAGCAAGTCAAATTTCGACGGGTCGCGTTTGAAAAACAACGAACTTACGAAAATAAGATCCGTGAGATCCTCAAGCAATATCCTGGCTTAGAAATTTCCGTTACCGTTTTCATGGCTCCCTCGACTGACAATCAAACGGCTGCGTTCGAGCGGCGAATTCCGGCTGCTGCTCAAGAGCCGGTTCAGCCAAAACCGCAAGCGGGCGCCAATAGTACTGCCTCAATCGAAAACTTTTCAACGCCCACATCACCACAACCACGGACCGTCCAGTTGGTCGCCCATTCCACGGACGCGATTACCACTCACGTCGAAACTGTTTCGGTTTCAATTGATGTTCCACAGGATTTGGTTCATGAGTTGTTTGGCGTTCCGGCGATCCCAGCCAATCTCACCGCCAAACGTTCTGATGTCCAAGCTGCGATGCTCAAGGACACACAGGAAAAATTCTCGCAGTTGCAGTCTGAAATCATCGAAAAGATTCGTCCTGTCTTGCCCCGCTCCAGTTTTGCGAACGCAGCACAGTCACCGATCACCGTCAATTTGATTCGGAAGCCGCTGGAGGCGATCGTTCCGTGGACGGTCAAGGCTCGTGAAATTGCCACCCAGAACTGGCCTTCTGCTGCCGTCCTAGTTATCGGTCTGATGCTGCTTACGATCGTCACGCGAAAGCCTGGTTATGTACCCGCGGAAAACGAAACGGTTGACGCTGATGGTGATATTGTTTCGATTAACTCGCGAGCTTCTGAAGAGTATGCGTCCGACCCGAATCATGAAGTTCGCTTGACGAAACTGATCGAAAAAGATCCGGACGCAGCCGCAAAAGTCATTCAAGCCTGGATCCGAGACGCGGCATAGCTGTAACGTTTCAATTCAGAACGAAAAACACGCGGCGTAATATTGTTCATGGGTAGCGAAGCTGGCTAATGGGTCCAATCTCTGGGATCTTTTACCGTCTCAACGGCACTCGATGCGGCCCTGTATTTGACGGATGTCGCCTCGTAAGGCTGTTTCTGAAGTAGCCTCGCTAGCAACGATTGGCCTTGTTCATTCGCCAAATATCGGCGAAAAGATGATTTGGAAGTTCATTCGCAATTTCGGATCGCGCGGACTTTTAGAAGAGCCCAAGGATTGGGCCTGCCGATAACGGCTCATCATCAGTATCGTCATGGAAGGCGCTTAAGATGAATCCAAATTTTAAATTTCACCGACGCGCGTTGGGCTTGGCGTTGTTCCAACAATTCACACTCGCCGTGTGCCTAATTGTGTGGACTGCTTTTTCGGCTGGGTTCGCACATGGCCAAGGTGGCTTTCAACCGCCAGGTGGATTCCAACCTGCCAATCCTGAGCCTTCCAGTAATCAATGGCAAGAACCAGCCGAGGCGTTCAACGCTCAGCCTGCCAATTCGCAAAATCAATTGGGAGGCGAGCAATCGGCTCCCCGTTTTCCCACCGATCCTGTGGCGTTCGCACCCGGTGTGCGGACTGCCGAGCTCGATGTTCCGCCCAGCAAGAACCCGGGTTCTATCGACACGAGCGTTGAATCCACCTTGGAATCGACTGCGGCCGTGATCTCCAATCTCAAGGAAGCCACCAACGAAAAGCTTTCCGGCTTGATGACCTCGTTGAACCAAGAAGGCAGTTGGACTGACAAACTCAAATCGATTTCAGCTTCCACGGACATCGGGAAAATGCTCGGCAGCCTCGCGCTTGTCCTTGGCTTGTACTTTGCCTTCGTTTGGGCGATGCGAAAAATTAATCCCTCCAGTAATCGCGGGATTCCTCCCGAAGTCATCGATGTACTTGGACAAATTCCATTCGGCCCGCGACGCAACTTGCAGTTGGTCAGACTTGGAAGCAAGCTCTTGCTTCTGCTCAACAGCGCCGAGGGCACCCAATCTTTGGGGGAAATCACCAATCCTAGCGAGGTCGAATACTTGACGTCGCTCTGCGAGGGAAAGTTTAAGAAACGCCAAAAACGACTGGCACAAAATGGGGCCAACGTCGCTCCAGTGCCGCAGTCCATTACGCAATCTACTGCAGCTCCGATTCAACCGGCCAACAATAGTAATTTGGCAAGTATCCTGCGAACACTCGAGCAGGCGGCTCAGCCACAGCCCGACAACGCGTTGTTCGAAGCCTGACGGCAAATGTGTTCCGTTTGATGCGGACTTCAGCCCCCAGTAGAACTTGTGTTCTTCAGAAACATCACCGGCCAAATCGTGATTCCAACTTTCAAATTTCGAACGATTCGCTTTTCGCTGGCTCTGCTGAGTGCGGTTGGGTTCCTCATGGCGACTCATTCGAGTCTCTGTGCTGCCCAACAGCCGAGCCTCAACGGATGGGGGACGCCCACCAACCGCCAAGCCCCTCTCGCCAACTCATTTGAATCACAGGTTTCGGTCAATCGCCCTAGCACGTTCAACTTGCCACAGTCGAACCCGGCAGTTCTCCCCAACAATCCTCCCACGGATGTACGGCAACAGATCGGTCTCGCGACGTTTGACGAGCCTTGGTCCGCTCCCAAAATGCCGGTGGACGAACCGCAGTCCAAAATCGCTCAACCTAACATCGCCGCCGATGTTTCTGCTCAGCCAGACTCATCCCAGCCGCTTTTGGGCGGCGATTTGTTTTCCTCGCAAACCGAACAACTGACATCGCGGGAAGGCCTCGCTTCCTCCATCAAGGTCGCGCTTTTGTTGGCGACGCTGAGTTTGGCGCCGGCAATTGTCTTGATGACTACCAGCTACGTTCGCGTGATCGTCGTCCTGACGTTGCTTAAGCAGGCGTTCGGAGCTCAGCAGCTTCCGCCTACGCAAGTCCTTACGGCACTGTCGATGTTCATCACCTTATTGGTCATGACGCCCGTTTGGAATCAAGTTAAAAAGGAAGCGATCGATCCCTACACACAATCGGAAAATGGAATCAGTTGGGAGGAGGCCTGGGCGCGTGGCGTCGTGCCAGTCAAGACATTCATGACCAACCAGATCGAGGCCGCCGGCAATGGTGAATCGGTGGCACTGTTCTACAAGTACCTTCCAGAGCAATCGCTGAATCGCCCTGAAAGCGCCGCCGATGTCCCCATCAGCGTTTTGCTTCCGGCGTTTTTAATCAGCGAACTGAAAGTCGCATTTTTGCTCGGGTTTCAAATATTCCTGCCGTTCCTCGTCTTGGATTTAGTTGTTTCATCGGTCACGGTTTCGACCGGAATGGTCATGCTTCCTCCGACGATGGTCAGTTTCCCACTCAAGCTGATTTTGTTCGTCCTCGTTGATGGCTGGAATCTGGTTGTGGGAATGCTGCTCCAAAGTTTCGCCCCCTTCACCTGATGAAGCAGCTCACCGGTCGCGCAACTGAAGCTTGTGTAATTTGCTCGCACTTCCAACCACGTTTATCCCAACGATTGTCATGAACCCGCAAGACGCCATTGATTTTAGTCGCGAAGCCATTAAAGCCTGCCTGATGGTTGGCGGCCCAATCCTCGTGGCCAGTCTCGTGATCGGTTTACTGATCGGCGTGCTTCAAGCCATGACACAGGTTCAAGACCAGACGGTTTCGTTTGTTCCCAAGATCCTGCTCTTGATCGTGATGATTGGCATGTGTCTGCCTTGGCTTACCGACAAAATGATGGATTTCGCGAAGTTGTCGTTCGAGAAACCTATGACGCAGTGGGCAGAAAATTCAAGCAGTTCTGGCAGGGCGCTGTTCACACGACAACCCGACGATTCTTTCACGAATCAATCGACGGCTAGCGTCACGCCTCCCGATTCTACGCCAGCGAGATTCGCTTCGCTGGCGATCACCCACGCCAAAGATTTTGGCAAGCTCACAACCCAACCGTCAACCGTTGATCGTTTGGCGCCCGGGCTTGCGACTGCCCGGATTCCGGTAGTCAATCCCGAACCGTCCAGCCAGGCGGATGCAACTCCTCTCCCCATCGAACTGTCCACGCCGGATGAATTTGAAGTACAGCAAACTCCCACTAAATCGCCCTTTATTCTGCCGCACTACCGCATGATTAAGGCCGACAAGGCGGACATCGAAGGCTAGTCATGGACCAAGGGATCTACCTGCTACTCGCATTTGCAAGAATCGCTGCCGTGGTGATGACGGCTCCGATTCTCGGTAGCCGCGTCGTCCCGATTCGCATGCGTATAGGAATTGCGGTTGTCTTGACAGCAGCCGCATTTCC
Source organism: Mariniblastus sp. (assembly GCA_047639375.1). Lineage (GTDB taxonomy): Bacteria > Planctomycetota > Planctomycetia > Pirellulales > Pirellulaceae > Mariniblastus. Next base: position 10,832 of record JBLINZ010000039.1, read on the forward strand.
CTTGATTGGCCAGACGTCCGTTGTTCTCAACAACGTTAGTCAAATTCCTGGTGCGATATTCTCGGAAGTCGTCATCGGAGCGATGCTTGGATTGGGCGTGATGATTATGTTCGCCGCGGCACAAATGGCTGGAACTGTGATTGGGCAAATGGCGGGCCTGCAAATCTCTGAGACGCTTGACCCCAACACCGGTCAAATGGCGTCTCCAGTGGCCAAGCTATTTGGGATCCTTTCTTTGGCGGCGTTTGCACTGGTTGGCGGTCCCGAGTTGGTCGTCACCGCCACGCTCGACACATTTTTGCATTTGCCGCTGGGCACGCAATTGGAGTCCCAAAAGTTGCTGGCGCTAACGACGGAATTGCTCCAGCAAAGTTTCATGCTGACACTTCGAGGAGTCGCTCCCGCTGTGGCAGCGCTAATGATTTCAACCATCGTGATCGGTTTGATCAGTCGAACTTATCCGCAAATGAACCTTCTTGGATTGGGGCTTAGCTCGAACCTAGTCGTGATGTTGCTGGCCATTTTCTTTACGCTCGGTGGCAGCGTCTGGTTGTTTGTGGATGACCTGGAACACTATATCGCCATGATCGGTGACGCGCTGCGAGAGTCTGTCGTGGAGCCAACCTCGGACCCTATCACACCGACCGCCTATTCCGCTCGGGGAAGTATCAATCCATGAGCGAAGCCAGCGAAGATCAAATTCACGCGGCGACGCCTACCCGACAGGAACAAGCCAGGCGAGATGGCGACATTGCCAAAAGCTTCGAATTGTCGGCAGCCATTCAAATGGTCGGCGCGATCGCCGCTGCCTACCTAACTTTCAATGCCATTGGGCATTGGCTCAAGAACTGGACAACCGAAACATGGAGTGAAGCGGGGACCAAAGTCACTGTTGATGCTGCGGAGTTGACTGGCCAACTCCAAGGCGTCGTGTTCTCCTCACTTGTCGTCCTACTACCCTTGATGTTGTTGCTGTTTTTGATCGGCATCGGTTCTCATTGGTTGCAAACCGGGCCGATGTTTTTGGTCGGTCGGGTGGCACCCGATCCGACTCGGCTTGCGTCGGGAAGTTGGAGGCGACATGTGTTTTCGCTTTCGAGTCTTGGACTGTTAATTGTTGGGATTCCTAAGACGGTCGTGGCCGCCGCTGTGTTGGTGGCGGGAGTGTATTATTTCCAAAACGAGTTTTTTGCGCTCGCGAACTATTCCGTGGACGCCATGGCTAGCCAACTACTTTCGCTTGTGCTCAGCATCTCGCTGCTTGTCGCGTCTTCGCTGCTAGCGATCTCTGGTTTAGATTTTTGGCTCAAGCGATTGAGTTATTTGAAGCGACTCAAGATGACCGACCAACAATTGCGGGACGAACTTAGCAATCAAAACGGCAATGCCCAGCCTCGGGTCAGGCAGCGCAGTGGTAACCCGACGCGTTAGCAAGTGTGAGAGTCGCCCCTCGCTCCATCGAAAACGTGACGATTGACAGGTGCCTCGCGCAGGTGCAGGTGCCAAATTAGACCGTCGATAACTAGCGTTCAATGATTGGGATACGAATCAAGACACTTTTGCGAGTCAGATTCTCAATCGAGTTGTAGGGAGTTGATCGGCTGCGATCAGTCAAGTAATTTGATCCAGCGAGAAACAACGTCGCCCGGCACTCTTTCGGCGGAGCGAAAGGCGACCATCGTTTTCGCGTCAAGGATGTTTTTTTTCCTGACTCGCCGAGCCACAGGCGAGAAAAGGGTAACCGGTTGCGTAAGGGGTTGTTGAGTCTGACTTCGTTGGGGTACCGATCAATTTACAACTTCGTCGGGTGGTCAAGATCTGGCCCACGAGGTGGGGAAGCCTAGCTCGGTGTCCAAGTTGGTCGGCGTTTTATCGGCAAATACGGCTAAGATTGAAAAATTGGGAACTGAGGCGTAAAAACTCGAACCTCCACCGGAGATTGGGGTAGAGATTGCATCGTTTGCAATTTCAACTTCAACTCTACCGGCAAAAATTTTTTCGATGGCAGATCTTCCACAAACTCGCCAGAGCCTGCTTGTTCGCCTCAGCAAAAACAGCGGAGACGCTTGGTCTGAATTTCTTGAAGTCTATCAGCAGGCGATTTATGAATTCGCCCGGCGACGTGGACTTCAAGACGCAGACGCCTGGGATGTGACTCAAGAAGTCTTAGCGGCTGTCGAAAAGAAAGTCGAGACTTGGAACTCTGATCCCACGCAGGGGAAGTTTCGCGGTTGGTTGTTTCGTGTTGCTCGGAATATTGCGGTCGACAAAATTGTTGACCAATCGCGTCGGGCAGCGGCCAGCGGTGACTCTCGAGTCGCTCAACTGTTGGCGGAGCTTCCAGAAACCCAAGATCAACAGACGTCCATTTTCTGGCTTGAATACCGTAAGACTCTCATGAGCTGGGCGGCTGAGCGAATCCGCCCAGACTTCAAAGATTCGTCATGGCGTTCATTTTTGATGACCGCCGTTGAGGGACGCAAGCCCGAAGAAGTCGCTGCAGAATTGAAGTTGACCGTTGGTAGCGTTTACGCAGCCAAGTTTCGGATCGTGACACGAATCAGGAAACTCGTGGCCCGTTTCGATGACGGTGAACAGGTCGAAGACGACACTTTGAGATCTATTGTGCCGCGCTCGTAATTCGACTTGCAGATACGACGAAGCTTTTTAATAGGCTTCAAGCAACGAACCCAGAAAGACAAATATGCCCAACCAGCAACAAGCTTGTTTTGATGAAATCCAATTCAATCGATTCCTTGAAGACAAGGCCGAACCCAAGGAAGAGGCGCGGATCATCGGGCACATTGAAACGTGCAAAGACTGCCAAACCGCTTTGGAGGCACTTGCTGGCCATCAGCAAGTCTGGAGCGACATTAAACAGCACTTGGCCGAAGGTGGCAGTCTCCAGGGCGACGAGACGCACGAGCATATGGAGCTACGAGACCGTCAACGTGACCTTAAGAAAATTCAAGAGTTGCTGGGCCCGACGGACAATCCGGAAATGCTTGGCCGTGTCGGCAGCTACGAAGTTTGCGGAATGATCGGTCGGGGAAGTGCGGGTGTGGTGGTCAAAGCACTGGACACGCGTCTCAACCGTTTCGTTGCCATTAAGCTGCTGGCGCCAGTCTATTCTAACAACGGCAGTTCGCGTCGCCGATTCGAACGAGAAGGACGAGCGATTGCCTCGGTAAAAGATCCTAACGTAATTCCGGTTCACACCGTGGGTGAATTTCGAGGCACCCCCTACATCGTGATGCAGTACGTGCCGGATGGCTCGCTTGATCAACGGATCGAGAAAAAGGGTCCGCTGAATACTCGCGAAGTTGTTTGCGTCGGGATGCAAATCGCCAAAGGACTTGCCGCCGCCCACGAGCGTGGCATCGTTCACCGCGATGTTAAACCGGCAAACGTCCTGCTTGAAGGCGGCGTGGACTGTGCGATGGTCACTGATTTCGGGTTGGCACGCGTTGTCGACGAAGCCACCATGACCCGCAGCGGAGCGATTTCAGGCACGCCTCAATACATGTCTCCTGAGCAAGCCAAAGGCGAGTTGGTTGATCCTCGGTCCGACTTGTTTAGTCTCGGGAGCGTTATGTATGCGGCCTGCACTGGGCATTCGCCGTTTCGGGCTGAGTCGGTGTTTGGCGTGATCAAGCGAGTTTGTGATTCTGAACCGCGATCTTTGCGTGAATCCAATCCAGAAATCTCTGCCTGGTTGGAAGCATTCGTAAGCAAACTGCATTCCAAGAATATCGAAAATCGATTCGATTCGGCAAGTCAAGTCGCCGAGCTGCTGTCCAAAGAACTAGCCCATCTGCAAGCCCCGACGCTCGTGCCTCAACCGGCCAGAGAATGGTGGAACAAGCCCAAGCGTGTACCTCGCACTAGTCGCCGCGGATGGCAACTAGGGATAGGTTCCGCCGTCGCTTCGGCTGGACTCACGATTGGGTTGTTGTCTTGGAGCGGATTTGGGAATCCCGGCTCAACCGATCCTGGAGGGCCACCGCCGGTCGCGAATGTTTCTCCGGTTGGGTCCCCGGAAGCACAGCTCGCCCTTGCAACACAGGAAAATGAAGAACTCGAAGAGTTTGAGAACTCGGTCGAGACTACGATTGACGTACAGAATGGCGGCGTACTATTCTTTCGGTCCAACCTCGGCAGGTTGAACGTGACCACACATGACAAACCTACCGTCGAAATGAAACTGACTCATTCCGTGAAGGCCAAGGACAAGGAAACGGCCAGCGGATTATTCAAAGCAGTTCAGATGGCTTACGACCTCGACCACGAAGTCGCCGCCGGTGTGAAACTAAACAAGAAAAAAGACGCGTTGATTGTCGCGGAATTCCCGACTCAAAAGTTGTCCGACGAAGAGATTGAAGCGGCTGAGGATTTTGACGAACTCAAAAAGCAACTTCTTGTCCGCAACAACAGCCACTTTAGTAACGCTGAATTTGAGCTGATGATCCCCAAAGAGTTCAGCCTGAATTTGTCAACCAAAGCTGGCCCGATCTACATCGGAGACATCACGGGTGACGCCAAATTAATGACACAAGGCGGGCACATCGTTGCCGGCAACGTGTCGGGCATGGGCAATTTTGAGTCACACGGAGGACACATCGAAGTCGCCGATGTGGCAGGCAAGTTTGTGGCTCATACCCGTGGTGGTCACATCCACGCCCAAACCGTGAAAGGGACTACGGACGTCAAGACGCTTGGTGGGAATATCGAAATCACGCACGCCGTTGGTCAGGTCAAGGCCATCTCGATGGGCGGAGGAATTCGAATCTGGAAAGTCGAATCGGAAGTCAATTGTGATTGTCCTGCCGGGAAAATCGATGTCTGCTTTGTCAAGCAACCTCAAGGTGACTCGGTCATCAAAGCAGGTGCCGGCTCCGTTCGCATCGGCTACACGGAAGGTTTAAGCTTCGACATCGAAGCTCAAAGTGGACTTGGCCATGTCCGTGGCCCGTTTGTAGATGGCAAGCCAACGACGTTTGAACACCAACTCAATTCCGGCGGATACAAATTGGTTGCTTCAACGGGGACCGGTTCTATCTCATTCCGGGTTGTCGATGTCGAAGAGCTCGATGCAAAGATTGCAGAACGAGTCGAGGCAGAACGCGGTGAGAAAGCATTTCAGTTCGCTTACGATCTCCACATGGATGGTGAAATCGACAAAGCCATCGAAGCTCATAGGATTGCCGCGGGATTCGAAGCTCACAAAATCCTGGCAACCTACAATCTAGGATGTGCATGGGCGTTGAAGGGTGAAACCGACAAAGCGTTCGCGGCTCTCGGTCAAGCCATCGAGTTCGGACTGGACGATCTCGAGCAATTGAAATTCGATGGGGACCTGAACTCGCTTCGAGCGGACAAGCGATTCGAAGAAATTCTCGCTCAAATGACCGAGTCAGATAACTTAGGGAGGGTCGAGAGCGTAGTCGGAAGAGAAATGAGTGAGACGGAACGAGAAGCTCGGGCTCTGGGGCAGAACGCTCGGAAGTTCCGCGACCGTGGTAACTTCGAAGAAGCCGAGAAAGCCTACCAGGCTTTGCTTGAGTTTGATCCGAAGAGTTCCGATGCAATCCTTCACATGGGCTACGTAATTCATTCGCAAGGTCGCCACGAAGAAGCCTACCCTTGGCACGAACAGGCGACTCAAACGAAAGGTACCGCTGGACTCGGGTACTACAACATGGCTTGCGTGCATTCCCTCAAGAAGGAAGTGGACCAAGCAATCAAGCATCTCGAGTTGGCGATTGAAAACGGATTTGCGCAGTCCGATCACATGAAGCGTGATTCGGATCTCGACAATATTCGCAAAGACGATCGCTTCCAGGCGATCCTTAAGTCCTTGAAGAAATTGAAAGAAGATTAAGCTGCGTTCGGCGGAAAGCGTTCGCCGAATCGAACACTCGTAGAACTCTCAGATTGGTTATTCAAGCCACTTCGGCATCCATTCATCACGAATGCGTCGGAGTGGTTTTTTTTCGGACGGGTACCTTGGTATTGTCCCACAAGCCAATCAAACCCAATCTGTTGCCGAGAAACGCCCCACAAAGCTCACTACTCTGTTGGCTCGTACCCAAACGCTTCCATGTATTGATGCCAATTACTGTCGATGTCGGTCCGCATGGTCGCGTCGAGCGAGAAGGGGTTCTTCTTGTGGTTTTTCTTCTTTTCGAAATACGATTCAATCTCTGGGCGGGCGTGCTCGAACTCGCCCATCTCAAGTTGATCATACACGTGTTGCATTTGATTAACCGGATCCTTGACCAGTTCTTCAAATTTGATTTCGACCAGTTGGTTCTTGGGAATCGCTTCACGCTGAGCAAAATAAGCCGCGTACATCAAGTCCTTGCATTCGAAAACATAGTTCTTGAGCGCGACGTCATCGTATTTGGGGATTTGGAAACCCTGAAGCAAATCCAGCGTTTTCCAGAGCTTCATCGTTGACGGCACCAATTTATAAGGGTGTCGCGACATGTGCACAAATTTGGCATCAGGAAACCACTCCACCAGCTGCTTGAGGCGACCGGTGTGCGGTGGCGATTTCAAAACTAATTGAGAATCGTAGCGGACCGTTAACGCTCGCAAAAAATAGTCCAACGATTCTCGTAGCGAGTTTTGAACTTCAAGCGATGCGCTATTCAAGTTAAGACTTAGATGATCTCGGTTGGGCCGATTGGGAAATGCGATGCGGCGGTAGGGAGTTGGGGCTCCAAACGCACACAGCGCGAAATCGTCCTCTTGAGGCGACCCAACGCCCATCGCCATATTGTCCATTGGACGACGACTTGGCATCAGCATTTTTACGATCGGATAAAACGCGAATCTTGATGCGAGAAAGTGGTTGGGGATAAACGCGTCGAAATTGGTTGGGAACGCCAGCCTTCGATCCATCGCCATCAGCTCATGCATCAACGTTGTGCCGGAACGCCAGTGTCCGATGATAAACACCGGTGGGCGAACGGGTTTAGCCGCTTCAATACGCCGCCCGTGAGTCAGGTGCTGAAGACCAGCAAGGGCCGAATTGACCAAGGCACATCCTGTCCCCAAAACGGCCATCGGATATTTGATGGGATGGATTTGAAATCGATTTTCGCGGAGCAGCTGGAAATAGTCACGCGTCCGCATTCCATTCCAGAACCTGGGGGCCCAAGGCGGATACCAATTTGGTTTGACTTTTTTGGAGGTTGGATTGTCTGGCATCGTTTCAAGATTTCAAATTCAATGGTTCGGTTTTGATACCAACGCGGCAACTAGTTTGGGGGCATTCAGTCGCCTGCGACGCGCTGCCAGCCCTTGGCCCCCGAGCGATCAAGCCGCCTGTGACTCGTCTTCCGCGTCTAGCACCGGAGTGATTTTACCCATGGGGGTCGATAGATTAAACAGCCCGAAGATCTCGTCCTTGGATAGTCCTCTGCGGCTCGGCTGATCACCATCCGACAGGATCTCGCGGAACAATTCACGTTTGTCCTCCAGGATTTCATGGATCCGTTGCTCGATCGTATCGGCCATGATCATCCGGGTGATGGTGACGCTACCTGCGGCACCAATCCGATGAGCTCGATTGATGGCCTGGTCTTCAATCGCGGGGTTCCACCACCGGTCGAACAGGAATACATATCGGCAAAACTGCAAATTCAAACCAACCGCCCCTGCCCCGTAGCTCATCAAGAGAACATTGCGTTTCGGATTGTTTTTGAACTCTTCCAGGATCGGGTCGCGTTGTTTCGAAGGGATTCGCCCGTGGTACTCCAGCGGATTGTGCTCTGGCAACTGCTTGCCGATGACTTTGAGCGTGTTGACCCATTGGCTAAATACGATCGCTTTTTGGCCACTGGCGGCAACCTCTTCCATGTCGGCTTTAAGTCGGTCGATTTTGCTGCTTTCGCCCGTCGACGGGTCGAAGTTGCAAATCTGTTTAAGCCGCAACACCAACTCAAATACGTGCTTGATTGTTAACTCGTCGCCCATGTCATTGAGTCTCATCACGCCATCGTTTTCGGCGCCGTCGTAAGTGATTTGCTGTTCCGCCGAGAGTGGTAATTGAGGATCTCGCATCAAACGTGGCGGCAAGTCTTTCATCACCAAATCTTTGGTGCGTCGCAGCACCAAGTCCTTGACGCGTGTCCGGACCTCCCGAGGTGTCATTTCGCTACTGATGATCCCTTTGGCTGCAAACTCACAGATGCCCACTAGATCTTCGACGCCATTTTCGATCGGGGTGCCAGTCAAGGCCCAGCTTCGTTTACGGTTGATCTTATGAATCACCTGACTGGTTGCATTGGACTTGTTCTTGATCCGCTGAGCCTCGTCAAGAATCACGAGGTCGTACTGGTTTGCTGGATCGGTGACCATCCCTTCGTCTCGCGTCAGCAGTTCGTAGTTTGCCAGCTTGACCATCGCCGTGTGCGTTCTCCAGTGCCACGCGCGTTGGTGCTGGTTGCCTTTGACTGAGGCGACGGTGACTTCCGGCGCCCACGCTTTGAATTCACGTTGCCAGTTGGTGACCAAGGGTTTGGGGCAAATCAGCAACACGTTTTTGATGTAGCCGGCCCGCAGCAACATTCGAACCGTAGCGATCGACTGCATCGTTTTTCCCAGCCCCATTTCATCGGCGAGGATTGCACTGTGACGGGGGAACAAGAACGCGATCCCCGCGTATTGAAAATCGAAGGGCTCGAATGGAAACTCCATCGTCTTACCGCCCAGCAGGTTTTCCAGCGGCGGTTGAAGCATGTAGAACAGGCGGTCTTCCAGTTTGATCATATCGCCCGGCGGCTTGATTCGAGTCCGATTCTGTTTGGTTTTCTTCCGAGTTCCAATTTTGTCAGCGGCGGGATCGGCGGGTGGTTCTTCAGCAGGAGCAGAATCCGAATAGGGATCAAACAGTGCGTGGGCAGCTCCAGTTTGGTCGTTCTTTCCAGCGGTGCCCGTCTCCGTGAAAAAGTAGCTCTTGGTTTTGGCTCGTCGGCCGCGAAATTTTGCCGAAACGACTGGAGGTCGCTCGACAACTTGGTTTGTCCACGACTCCAAGAGCGCAGGCTGGACAGGCTGCAGGGCCTGATTCCAGTTCAGGCCTGAATCCAGAACTGAAACGTCAATTGGTTTGCGAGCAGGAGGCCCAATGTGGGGCATGATTGAATTGTTGTCATCCATCAAAACCATCCTTGGTTTATATCGGGAATCTCAGGTGAGTTAAATCAAACACAGCGCTTGAGGCAAATGATCGATGCCGAGCTTGCACGGCTTGCACGGCTTGCACAAATCCACTCGGTCGCTTGTTGCCCGCGCTGGTCTCTTCAAACAAAATCTCCATCGCCGGTCAGGTCCAGTTCTCCTCGTCATGCGGTTCCCAAGTTCAGAACCGAAAAACTCTACGCTGCCCGTACGCAGGCGTGGGCCTCTTCGATTGCCAATCGAATCCGTTCAAATGGCTCCTCCAGTGGTAGTGAGCGAGCGAACGCCTCGACGCTGGTTTGGAGTCCATCTAATTGGTCGGCATTTGCGTTAACGCAATAAAGCTTTTGTTTTTCTAGCTCAAACGATTTCAGCCCCACGCCATCAAATGTCCCTTGGGGCTGACTGCCTTCGGCAAAAATCAATGGCGAATCGATCAATTCGGTAATCGGAAGCACCTCTTCGCAATCAGTGACGAACAGCGTCGGCAGGTGTTTCGCTTTGTCGACCAAAGCCATTCCAATTTGGTCCGAGTAGAGGAATCCATTGTAGGTCTTGCCGTACATGATTTCCTGAGCCCGATTGGACGCCACGGGGGCAGTGCAATGAAACTCAATGGGACGGCCGATTTGTGAAACAATCAACAGTCCTCCGCAGTGTCCCAACGAGGCCAATTCAACCACGGTGAGAAAGCCAAACGTTGCGTTGGAAAACTTTGCAACTTCTGATTTAGAATTCGACTGTGTCAAAAGCTGGGTTCCTACTTATCAGCGTCTGGGTCAACCTTTGGCGAACGGGAGGCAGTCGGTAGTGGGGAACGATAAACGCCCCAATCAAGACTGACCAATTTGTCAACAACCAAAAAATAGGTTTTACCAAACAGATCGAAAGTGCCTCCGTCCATGGATGGCACAGCCTTGATGACATCGGAACGGGCTGATTGTTTCTTGAGATTCACCGGCTCCCATCAAAGGCTTCGTTTTAAACGGTAAAAGTGGAACAATAGAAAAAGTTGAACATCGGGTTGGCAAGCTTTGCTGGTCAATTGCTTTTTTCGCTCAAACGTTTTTTGTGAAATTACGAATAGTCATGCAAAACCTCGACACCCGACTTAGCGCGGTTTATACTGTTGGTGTTCTAATAAAAATACGTTCGGAGTGTTCTCAATATGGCCCATGATTCTCAGGATATGTCACCCGTTTTTCGCATTGATGTTGCCCAAAGTGCTAGCGAATCGCAGGTCAGCAAGCCCCTCCAAGAACAAAGCGAAATCACAGCTCTCCTTCATCAGTTAGTCGTTGGCCAAGACCGCCAGAACGAATTGCTCGAAGAAATGATCGAGCAAAATCAGTCTAGCCAACGTCAGCGGGCGACTGAATTGAATCAATGGAAAGACGCCAATCCGTTGCTGGCTCGCAGATGTCGCGCCGCCGCAGAAGCACTTTCGCAAGTCCAGACGGAGTTCCTTCAGACGCTCACAATCGACGTTAACGAAAGTCACGAAGACATGCTGGACAGCGAATTTGTCTTGAATGAATTCGTCGACCGTTACGGCCCAAGGCTGGCCCATTTGAATGGCGTTCTGCAGTTGCTTTCTCAACTGAGTGCCAATCCAGTCGGCCAAAACAATTTCGGTTAATTGAATCGGGCGGTACGCGTTCCTGGTATTTAAGCGATGATCATAGCCTCGACTGTTTTAGTCGAGGCTTTTTCGTGCGATCATTGCGAATTCACTGCTTCACGTCCCAACACGAAACACACGATGCAAGGCGAACTCGTATTTACCACGACCTCGGATCATGTCCGGCTTCATGGATTCTATCTCCACTCGACGGCTCAATTGGCGACTTCGCCAGTGGTCGGATCTGTTGACGCGGCGGTCTTGGTGCATGGGCTGGGTGGAAATTTTTATTCTTCGCGCATGCTGTTGCATTTTGCCAAGACACTGACCGACTTGGGGATCTCCGTCGTAGTGGTCAACTCTCGCGGTCACGACATGATCAACACGTCGACTTGGGCAGGACGCTCGCGTTCGCTTGGTGCGGCGATGGAGAATGTGGCTGACGCGACATTTGACCTCACGGCTTGGGCAGATTTCCTTGTCGAGCGTGGGCATCGCAATGTGTTGATGGTTGGGCATTCATTGGGCGCGATTAAAACCTTGTATGCCCAGGCGAATGCGGCGCACCCCAAAGTCCGAGCCACGATCTGCCTTTCAGCCGCGCGGCTGAGTTATGCCAAGCTAATCGCCTCGGAGCGTGGCTCGCTTTTTCGTGAGACCTATGCACGATGCGAAGCCATGGTTGCCAATTCACGCGGTGACGAACCCATCCATGTGCAGTTCCCCTATCCGACGTGGATGACGTCAGCGTGTTACATCGACAAATACGGACCGGATGAGAAATTCAATTGGCTCACATTCGTCGACAAAATTGAGGTTCCCACCTTGCTGGTGTTTGGGCAAAAGGAATTGGATCAAGATCTCGCGTTCGACGGGTTGCGTCCACAGCTCGAGACATTGAAAAACGGTTGGAATGCGTTGGACATTGAAGAGATTGAAGACGCCGATCACTTCTACACCGCCAAATTCGCCGCGGTCGATGAGCAACTAGTCCGTTGGCTGACGCGATAAGTTATAAAGTTTCGTCCCAAGCGGCGAACCTCCCTAACTGAGCGTCCGTACAAAAATACGAATCGATGTATTAGCTGCTATCTTTTTGTATTGGCTTCCCGTGCTCAGACCCATGATTACTTGTTCCGTCCCGGTGTTTTTCATCTGCGTCGCTTTGGCTCAGTCTGGTTGCAGCCGCAATTCAGCGGTACTGGTCAACCCAGAGCCTGAATCGGCAGAGATCGTTGTAGCGTTTAAGCCTCCACTGGCGATGCCCTTGGAGGCAAATCCCATGATCAGCGACGACAAACGGTTGAGCGATTTTGTACGAAGGATCTTCCATGATAGCCATGGTAATCTTTGGTTCGGAACTAATGGCGATGGGGTTATCCGGCACGATGGAGATTCTCTTGAGATGTTTTCCGTCGAGCAAGGATTTGGTGGAGTCGCGGTCCGAGGAATCGCTGAAGACAAAGCCGGGAATGTTTGGTTTGGAACCGAAGCCGGCCTTACTAAATACGATGGCAAGTCGTTTACGAAGTTCACCGAGCGTGAGGGTCTGGCCCACAACGATGTATGGGCCCTCACGATCGACCGACATGGCGAGATGTGGGTCGGGACGTTACAAGGA